>NYSJ01000082.1 GCA_002682975.1 Paracoccaceae bacterium | reverse complement strand
TTAATGGAGAGAGTATTTTAATTACGCTTTTCTTTGAGTCTGCTGGGCCACTTGATTTAGAGATACCGATTAAAATGAAGGAACGACCAACTATCAAGTCTCACTCTCACTCTCATTCTCATTCTAACTCAAAACCTCACACTCATTCCCATACTCATTCGGATTGAGCATCGCTTACACTTCTGTATTAATCAGAATTTCAGTTGCAACGGCGATGTTTATCGGCCTGTATTTGCCGAACAAATATTTTGTTCTAAGATCAAAGCGATTAGTGACGGGAATATCGATGAGCGGTAGCATATTCATCAAACCGACTTTTTTTATATGCGAGATTGTGAGACTTCTTTATATGTTAATAAAAGAAGTGTTAGTTGCCAAGATACATCATATTTGTCTGTAAATGTGCAAATAAGCATAAAAATCACATCATTTGTGAATAATTGTGGGGTGTTAATCTTTTCTTTTTCTTGCTTGGTCCTAGTTATCCAACACGATTTGTATCGACTTTGATCCATTTGGGAATTCGGACCGTATAGATCCTTAGCCAGGAGTTATTATGTCATTAATTATATTATACACAGCTACAGCTTTAGTTTTTCTCGCATTAGACGTTGTAATGTTGAAACGTGTTTTGCATCCATTGTTCTCGAAGCATATCGGACACATGATGCTCGATGCTCCCAGAATGGGAGCAGCAGGAGTATTTTACTTGCTTTATGTAGCTGGTATTGTCTTTTTCGTTGCATTACCTGCTGCGAATGGAGGGAGTATGTTTCAGGCATTCACAGCTGGCCTGGTCTTGGGGGCTATGGCTTATGGAACATACGAATTCACTAATTTTGCGACGCTTAAAGGCTGGCGCAGACGAATGGTGGCAATTGATTTGTCCTGGGGTGCTCTTCTTACAGCTCTATCAGCGGTTGGCGGTGTTTGGATCCACTCAATTTTTACATAATGCATTCAACCTGATCTACCGCCGTTGCTAATTTCAGCCCCTTGGCTTTCCAGTAAAACGTAAGTATAGCAGCCATACGTTTAGCTGAAAGAGTGATAATGCCAGGTAGTGCAAACCTAAACACAATGATAAAGGCTGCTCGCGTAGCTGGCCGCTCTCTTGTGAAAGATTTTAGAGAAGTCGAAAACTTACAGGTATCCCGCAAAGGAGCAGGAGACTTTGTGTCAAAGGCAGATACTGCGGCTGAGGGCATTATTCGAGAAATTCTAACCGAAGCGCGTCCCACATATGGTTGGTTAGGAGAGGAGACGGGTGGGTCTGAAGGAGCAGATCCTACTCGTCGTTGGATTGTCGATCCACTAGACGGAACCACTAATTTTTTACATGGTCTTCCACATTGGGCAGTGTCAATTGCACTCGAACACAAAGGAAAAGTGGTCTCTGGAGTCATATTCGACGCGGCTAAAGATGAGTTATTCTTTGCAGAGAAAGGCACAGGAGCTTGGATGAATGGCCCGAGCATGAATGACGAAAGACTGCGCGTATCGGCGAGGGCGCGTGTGTCTGATAGTTTGTACGCCACGGGTATACCTTTCGCGGCTTCCGCCGATGATCTCCCCCAAACGATGCAGCAGCTCAAACGTCTAATGCCCATTTGTGCAGGTGTGCGTCGTTTTGGCAGTGCAGCCCTTGACTTAGCCTATGTTGCAGCTGGAAGATATGATGGTTATTGGGAACGCGGTTTAAAGTCATGGGATATAGCGGCAGGAGTAATAATTGCTCGAGAGGCGGGTGCTATTGTTGAAGCTTTTGAGGAACATGGTGACGAACCACACACTCTGGGTAGCGTAATCTGCTCAAATGATTCTCAATTCGATGAATTTAAAAAAATTATAAGGATGTAATTTAGATCCAAGGTGATTTGTTTTTAATTATTCGTTTTTTCACCTTTGGAATTGCTGATTTCACAGTTTCATAATCAGCTTTAGGATTGGGGGGATAGCCACTACTATTTCTCCAAAAATTAAAGCTCCCTAATTTAATAAAAGTCGGAATGCAAAGGATACTGCCAATTGCAAACCCACCAATGTGAGCCCAATAGGCCACACCACTTTCGCCTGATGTTAAAATAGTTCCATTTGCTAACTGAATTAAAAACCATGCACTAAGTACAATCCACGCTCTGAGCGAGATAATTTTAAAGAAAACTAAAATAAACAAAATTATATCCACGCGGGCTCTAGGGTATAATAAAAGGTAGCCTCCCATTACACCGGCTATCGCACCAGAAGCACCAACAAGAGGTATTGAAGACATTGGAGTCGTAAAGTAATAAATAATATTGGCCCCAATCCCGCAAAAAATATAAAAAACAAGAAACCCGAAGTGTCCCATCTGATCTTCCAGATTGTCACCAAAAATATGCAAAAACAACATATTACCGGCCAGGTGGAGTATGCCACCATGAAGAAAAATTGAGCTTAATAAAGTGAATGAATCATAGCCTTGAGTAAGTCGGGAGGGAGTTAGTGCCCATGATGTAAATAAATCATTAATAATCGTTGGGTCGTTTATACTGCCCCAATAAGTGAAAAAAATAACACAGTTTACGAAAATTATAGAGTAGGTGATGTAGGGCACCCGGCCCGATGGATTATGATCCCGTATTGGTAGCATCATGTAATGCCTATCGTGGTTTGTTTCTTATTTGGTGGCGCCCAATTGCAGGTTATTTTCATTTGAAACAAGAAATTTCTGCTGGCCTAAATTTAAAAAGCTTGAAGCAGCTAATTTTCAATTCGAATATTATCCAAACACAAGAAGCCTATATATGCAGATCACCAAATGTTGTCATGTACTATTAAGAGCGACTGTATTTTCGCTCTCAAAATTTTTTGAAACTACAAAAGCTATTTTATGACAACAATAACGGCCTTTGAAGCTTGATAATTATATTAACCAGTTAAACCCTGAGCATCTGCTTCATCCCACAAGGCTTTCCAAGCCTTTTTGGCTTTACCTCGGTGCTTTACTGATTTTGCTTCTTCAAGGTTGTCAAGCATGCCATCACCTTCGACTACAATCATACCTATCATACCCATATTTGCGTGCGGTTTGCATTGGTACCCATAAAACCCGGGTGTATCGAAAACTACATCAACCTGCTTGTTGATTTTACCTTTCCACTTTTCAGCGCCAGCAGGCAGCATTCCTTTTATTATCTCGCTGTTATGTCCTTTGTCAGTTGGGACAAAACTTACTTCGTCACCGACTTGAACTTTCAATAGCCGTGGTGAAAATATCATTTTATTTTTGGAGTTATCAGGATCCTTATTGAGCATTAGGATTTCATACTTCGTGGATGCCACTGCTGTGTTTGACATGAGTAATGAGCCTGTTAAAGCTGCAGAAGCTGCGATAAATTCTCTTTTTGACATTGTTCTAATCATGTATTTCTCCGTAACAAATTTTGACCCAACATGGTCGACAGTTAAAGGCCGTTTTACATTCTATAATTCTCACAAAGGCAATGGCATAAACAGTGTAACACTGTCCGACTAACCTTCCAACACTCTTAAGGTACTACCCTTTTAAGAGATTTCAATAGATTTACCTGTAAATATTTTAGTATTTTACAATACAATTGACAAAAATATTTAAAAGGGACATTCTCCAGCAGCTTTTCAATGCCAAGGGCATCATAGCTATGAGACATTGCCAGCTATCTAATGATAACGTACTCCACTATGCTGTAATTAGAATCGCCAGCCAGTCTTTTTTTTGCTACGTTAATTTCATATTGGTTGGGTCGCAAATTTTACTTAATATTGTGGGATGGTGTCGTGTATAATGCTTGGGCATTAATGAAGTTGTTGAAGCCTCAATGGTTAGTGCCTTTTGCAATGGTCGCTTCTATTGCTATTGTTATTGGCTTTCAGATTTTAAATTTTGAACCGCTTAATACCCCGGCAGATACGCCTATTATTTCTAGTAAGCTAATCTACATTGTGAAAAGTGATGATTTATCCACCCAAATCCTTGACGAAAATAGTGCCGTTTTAGTGGAGTATCCGAAAGGTGAGGAAACATTTGTTTCTACTCTGCTTACCGTGGTTAATAGAGACAGAACAAAGAGGAACATAGATAAGTCTAGCCCCTTAGTCCTTCAAGAAAAAGATGATGGCCGCATAGGCGTTTTTGATCCCGCCTCTCAGGAAGAGATAGATTTAATGGCGTTTGGGGAAGATAATATCATAATATTTCGTGATATATTAGCGCAATAGTGTAAATTTAACCTTACATACTGTAAATTTTAATTGACATATTTATTTCTTTTTTTATCCTCATAGCGGAGGGAATCTTCCTGTGAGTCAAATACTTGCATCTGGAGGCTCTAATAAAGATATCGGCAAGACCGGTTTACCTACGTAAGAGAAGGATAATTTATGGCTCTTTTATCTTTTGAGAAAAAGTATCGAGTGCGGGGTGGTACCTTAGTAGGAGGTGACCTTTGTGATTTTTGGGTTGGCCCTTTTTATGTGGGCTTTTGGGGGCTTTCAGTCGCCTTTTTTGCTCTCCTAGGGACAATTCTAATTTTCTACGGCGCAGCGCTTGGGGGTACATGGAACCCCTGGCTTATTTCAATTGAACCACCTGATCTAGAGGTTGGTCTGGGCTTTGCGCCATTAAAAGAGGGTGGCCTTTGGCAATTAATTACCATTTGTGCCCACGGTGCATTTATCTCATGGGCCCTTCGTGAGGTTGAAATTTCCAGAAAGCTGGGGATGGGTCTGCACATTCCGGTTGCATTCGCTGTTGCAATTTTAGCCTACACAACTCTTGTTGTTATTCGTCCCGTGTTGATGGGGGCGTGGGGTCACGGTTTTCCATATGGAATTTGGTCGCATCTTGACTGGGTTAATAACGTTGGATACGCCTATGGAAATTTTCATTATAACCCAGCTCATATGATCGCTGTAAGTCTGTTTTTCACGACAACTTTAGCACTGGCTTTGCATGGCTCCTTAATTCTTTCGGCGGCCAATCCAGAAAAAGGACAGGAGATGCGCTCACCGGATCATGAAGATACATTCTTTCGTGACTTTATAGGGTACTCTATTGGACCCCTGGGCATTCATCGTCTTGGGCTGCTTCTGGCGCTAAATGCTGTCATTTGGTCTGCCATATGTATCGTTATATCTGGCACTGTATGGTTCGATGCTTGGTCTGAATGGTGGTTTTGGTATGTAGATCTTCCTATGTGGGTAGATATTGAGGGAGGCGTAAATGGTTGAGTATCAGAATATATTTACACAGGTGCAGGTCCAAGGGCCGCCTGAAATGGGGGTCGAAGAGGGTGTACCTTTAAACGACCGAACAAATTCAGCTCGATTTTCAAAATTGCTGGGCTGGTTTGGGAATGCGCAGCTTGGCCCAATTTATTTAGGGTCATTCGGTGTAGTGGCTCTCGCTACAGGGTTAATCTGGTTTGTAATCGTGGGTGCGAGTTATTGGGCACAGGCTGATTATAATCCGGCCGTGTTTTTGCGAGATTTATTCTACTTTTCCTTAGAGCCACCGGTGGAAGAATATGGTTTGAGTATGCCTCCCATGAAGGAGGGCGGCTTGTGGCTGATCGCTAGTTTTTTCTTACTCGTGTCAGTTATCTCTTGGTGGTTGAGATCTTATGAGCTGGCGCGACAGTTAAAAATGGGTAAGCACGTTTTCTATGCTTTTGGTGCTGCCATTTGGTTATTTCTAGTTCTCGGCCTAATTCGTCCGGTCTTGATGGGTAGCTGGTCTGAGGCTGTCCCATATGGTATATTTAGTCACCTTGATTGGACTATGAACTTTTCGGTGGTTTACGGTAATCTATTCTACAATCCTTTTCATGCACTCTGCATAGTTTTTCTTTATGGATCTGCATTACTATTTGCCATGCATGGGGCAACGATCTTAGCAGTCTCTAGGTTTGGTGGTGATAGAGAGTTAGAGCAAATTGCGGACCGCGGTACTGCGTCCGAACGTGCAGCGTTGTTCTGGCGATGGACCATGGGCTTTAATGCTTCGATGGAAGGTATACATCGGTGGGCTTGGTGGTTCGCAATATTGGTTCCAATAACTGGGGGTATCGGAATACTTCTGACAGGAACTGTAGTAGACAATTGGTACTATTGGGCTCAGCTTCATGGCTATGCCCCACTGAATTGAGGTTATCAAAATGGATAGTAGAAATACGAAAGATGGTTGGGATAGGGAAATGTCCATAGCTCAAATTTTTGGGCAGATGTTTTCGGGGTCCTTGGTCGCTGGGGCATTAGTAGGCGTACCAGTAGTTTTCATTGTAGCCCTCATGTGGTTGGGTGAATTACTGCCTGAGGAATCTAAGCTTGCGGATGATCCTACGCCCGATTCGTTTGTCTCAAGTGAAAACTAGCGATTGATACGATTTTAATTTCAATAATTTTTCTCTAAATAAGTAACTGCAGTTATCTCAACTGCAGTTACTTATTTTATAGATCTACTTTGGAGAATTTTACCTGTAGATTGAAGGTAAGAGAGGCCTAGAATACTACGTACTTGTCAGATAAATCGCTCCCATTGACGCCACAGAAACTTGAAACTAGGCTCTCCGTCTTCACGTTGTTTCGAGATAGCGATAAAAACGTGTATAAATGTAATAGAAATTTTCTATAGGAATAAAATGTCTGATCTTCGAGATTTACAAATGCTTGTCTCATTATCTAGTACACAAAACTTTTCTAG
>NYSJ01000081.1 GCA_002682975.1 Paracoccaceae bacterium | reverse complement strand
GATTTTTATTTTTTGCGTTAGAGACCTCTACAGATGTAGCGCGTCCTTCAAGAATATTTACTTTTTTAACCTGTGAGCCAGTGATCACGGTAAGGTTTGTCCGCCGTTTCGCGGGAGAAAGATAAGCGGCGGCTGAAGAACAGCGGCGACCTCCCTTCATAGTGAGCTGAAAATGGCCAACACCCTCTTGGTCAACTCCATTGTAGTCAGGGTTACGTCTGTAGCCAGCCTTCACAGCAGCATCTATCCACATGTCGACAATATCACGTTTTAACCGAGCTGACTGAACCGAAAGAGGGCCATCATTGCCCCGCAACCCTGTGTCATCCTTGCCTGACCAATTCTCAGATTTTTTAAAGAACGGTAATACGTCTTCCCAGGACCAACCATAGCAACCAAGCTGTGACCAAATATCGAAGTCCTGAGGTTGCCCCCGTACATATAGTAGACCATTCAGCGAGCTAGACCCCCCTAAAACCTTACCTCTCGGCCAGGGAATTGATCTACCTGAAAGTCCAGGATCACTCTCCGTTGCATAGCACCAATCATAAGACGGATTACCCATTGTTTTGTAATAGCCAACAGGAACATGTATCCAAGGATTCCAGTCAGAAGGCCCTGCTTCAAGCAAACCTACCGTGTACCGACCACACTCAGATAGACGATTAGCTAATGCGCAACCAGCCGAGCCTGCACCAACAATCACGTAATCAAACTCCATAAACCCCCGAATATCAAAAATTGAGACTTTTTTTCTCGATTATTGCAAAATAGTACGTTACAACGAATCTATAAGAAAGCAATAGTTTTATTTGAGACCAACAATGGACGCCAATGACAGAATAGCTACAAATCTCAGAACCCTTTTGATTTTAGAGGTACTCGGCAAAAATAATAGAGCTATGACAGCAACTGAAATTAATGCTTCACTAAGACTTCCGAAGCAGACTGTGCACCGTTTATGTGCGACACTTGAAAAAGAAAATTTTTTGACACGCCAGGGTAACTCAAAACGCTATTTACCCGCCCGTCGATTACGGGATCTTGGTGCTGGGTTACTATATACATCCAGGGACCACATAACGCGAAGACAAATTTTAAAACAGGTTGCCGAACAAGTAGGAGAGACAGTAAATTTCGCCGTTCCAGAAGATAACGGAATGAGTTACATAGATCGTGTCGAGACGGATTGGGCGTTCAGAATTCAATTACCGATTGGAACAAACGTGCCATTTCATTGTACTGCAAGCGGAAAGTGTTTTTTGTCAAGTTTGAGCAAAAGAGAAACAAACGGAATCCTGTCTTCACTTAAACTTGATGCACTAACGGATAAAACTCACGTTACAGTCGATGCCCTACTGAAAGAGCTCAGCGAAATAAAAAGACAGGGTTATGCTCTGGATAGAGAAGAATTTATGGAAGGTATGATCGCTATCGCCGTTCCAATAAAAGACAAAGAAAATCGTTTCGTGGGAGCGTTAGCATTTCATGGCCCAACTCAACGTATCTCAATCAAAAATGCAGTTGAAAGAAAAGATACATTACTAAATGCCTCTCAAAAATTACAAGAACATTTGTTTTAAATCTTCACTTTGGATGCTGCCATATTGAACTTTGTTAGCGCCTCTATTGTTAAATCATCGCTTATCAGCTCATCTGCAATATGAGGTGCAATTGTAAAATAAGCATGCCCTTTTGATGCAAGCATCGCTATTTGATCGACAGAACGAATGGAAGCGACAAGTATCTTACATTTATTATCAGAATGGTTCGCAAAATCTATCATTTGAGACAGGTGGTGAAAAGCATCGCGACCAGACTCCTCCATACGACCATAATATGGTGCTATATAATCAGCATCAATAGCATCTGCTATAATGTACTGTTTTGCACTGTAGCATGCCGTCATTAAGACAGAGAGCCCCATTTTTTTTAACTCAGGCACCAATTTTATACCTTCTTTTGTCAAGGGTACTTTAATTACTAATTTTAAATTAAAGCTTTCAGCTTCGTCTTTTCGTTGGGCTGCAAAATTAATAGCCTCCTCATCACAACTTGGTATTTGAACATGAAACTCTTTTACATTGAGCTCATCAGCAATGGTCATCTTTGATTGCCAAGTTATTGTGGAATAAAATAAACCAGCTCTTTCTGCCAAAATGGGATTTGTTGTGATGCCATAGAAAAGACCCGTAGGCATCCATTTCTGCCAAGAGTTTGTATCAAAGGTGTCTAAATACAATTTCACTCAATTAAACTTTCCATAAATTTCAACTTTCAGGTACATTACCATTGTATAGCTAATAAAATACAGAGATGTTTCTAAAGTACTTCAATGGATCAATTTATTCACACTAGACCGTGACTCTTGCTACTTAAACTCTTTGCTCTGAATGATTGAAGAGTATAAGTCACGTAATCCTAAAATTAACTTTTTGCGCTAACCATGTAATTTATAAGAATAGGACAACTAGGATAGTTTATATCTTCCCCGGCAGAAAACTCGCCAGCCAGCTGTTATGTATCCTTTCAAAGTTACCTTTCAGCTCTATTTTCTTCATAAGCGAGGGTAGCAATGGTTCTTAACTTAAAGGCAATACAAAAATCGTTTCGGACAAATGAAGGCGAAGTACCTGTCCTGAGCGATATAAGCTTAAGTCTTTTGGCTGGAGAGACGCTTGCTCTTCGAGGTGAGTCTGGCAGTGGTAAAAGTACCCTTTTGCACATTGCAGGAGCATTAGAATTACCTGATGGGGGAAGTGTAGAAATAGCGGGAAAAAATCTATCAGAGATGGATGATGCGGAAAGAGCCGCCGTCAGGCGCAGGGATGTAGCTATAATATTTCAACAGTTCAATTTAATTCCATCATTAACTGTCGCCTCAAATATAACATTTCAGGCTAATTTATCAGGACCAGTAGATAAAACTAAAATAGAAAAAATCGTATCTGCCCTTGGTTTGATAGATCAAATGAAAAAGTACCCTGAGGCCCTGTCTGGTGGACAACAACAAAGAGTTGCTATTGCTAGAGCACTGGTTGCAGAACCTAAACTACTATTGGCTGATGAGCCTACGGGAAACCTAGACGAAAAAACTGCACAAGCAGTGCTTGAGCAGATGTTAAAATTGGTCGGTGAGACTGACACTGCTTTAATGGTGGTTACTCACTCTCGAAATGTTGCAGCAAGAATGGATAGGCAACTTCTATTAATAGAAGGAAAGCTACAGTGATCTTTTCATGCCTTTCGACTCTTCTATCTCATTGGCATCGAAACCCGCTGCAACTGTTTGCGTATTTATCAGGTGTCGCACTCGCCACTGCTCTCTGGTCTGGAGTACAAGCAATCAATCTCGAAGCAAAAGCTAGCTATAAAGCTGCAGCTCAAACCTTAGGTGAAGGTCAATATGATTTAATTCGGCCAAAGCAAGGTAAAAGCATTTCGATGGCCGATTATATTGCACTCAGAAAATCGGGATGGTTAGTATCTCCAGTGGTTGATGGATATTTTGATAATATCCGACTTGTTGGCATGGATCCACTTACATTACCCTCATCTTTTCTATTCGCAAATTCTAACCTGACTAACTCCATTAGCAACAATGATTTACTTGAATCATTAATAACAAACAAAAATACAGCAAAAAATTTAGTTACATATACGCAGGTAATATTTGATCAGAATGTTGCCCCAGGCATCGCAGTTGGAGATGTAAGTTTAGTCCAAAAACTATTAAAATATGACAAGATCAGTTACCTAATCATTAATCCAGAACAGCCATTGGAGCAAAGAAAACTAAAAGATATAGCGCCACATTTGAATATACAGAGCATCAAACAGATGACAGATGTCTCTCAACTTACTGACAGTTTCCATTTGAACCTATCAGCATTTGGCTTGCTGAGTTTTGCAGTTGGTTTATTTATCGTACATAGCACAATTGGCCTGGCATTTGAGCAACGGCGAGCGATGATACGCTCAATGCGATCTATGGGGGTTTCGTTACAAAGACTTATTATCTTGGTGACAATGGAAATGATTTTTTTTGCCACGATCGGTGCAGTTATTGGAATAATTTTAGGGTATTTTATGGCAGGCCTTTTGCTGCCAGATGTCGCAGCAACTTTGCGCGGCCTATATGGCGCAAACATTTCTGGAACACTCCAATTGAGACTAGATTGGTGGATTTCAGGTATGCTAATTGCCCTACTAGGAACTGCACTAGCCATATCATCACAGATTTGGCAGATAACTAAGCTACCTATTTTAGCTAGCTCAAAACCTAGAGCTTGGATGCTTGTCACAGCATCATATTTTAATTTGCAGATGAAAATTGCTGTCGTATTACTTACGGTAGGTGGCTTTTGTGCGATACTAATTGATGGGCTTATAGCTGGGTTTGCTCTGCTTGGCGCTTTGCTAATCGCGGCTGCATTAGCTCTACCAAGTCTACTAGCATGGTGCCTCAAGCAACTTCAAAAATATGCCAAAGCACCCTTATGGAGCTGGTTTTGGGCTGACACAAGACAGCAATTACCAGGCCTAAGCCTTGCACTAATGGCGCTGTTACTTGCTGTTTCAGCTAACATAGGTGTTTCAACTATGGTATCGAGTTTCAGATTAACATTTACAAGCTTTTTAGATCAACGGCTTGCACCAGAACTTTTTCTACAAGTTGCTAACGAAGATCAAAGTATCGAATTAACCAATTTTCTCTCTGAAAAAGGCGTTGAGGTATTGCCACTCATGTCTACTGAAACGACTATATCTCAACAACCCGTTGAACTGTTTGGCATTAAAATTGGAGATACCTATAGAAATAATTGGCGTTTTCTGGAGGCAGTTGAAAATCCATGGGATACCATACAGTTAGGAAAAGCGATCATTGTTAATGAACAATTTGCACGCCGCACAAACCTCTGGGTGGGTGATCAAGTAGCGATTGATCTTAATTTTACACTTCCAATAGCCGCCGTTGTAGGGGACTACGGGAATCCTAAGGGACAGGTCATCGTTACTGAAGAAATTTTTAGTACTTTACACCCTAAATTATACCCAGCTAGATTTGGTATTCGCACTAGTAATCCTACTGAACTTCAATATCAAGTCATCAACCAAATCGGCATCGACAGCGACTCAATAATAGATCAAAAATCACTGAAAGCGTTTTCTATGGAAGTATTTGAGAGAACGTTTCTTGTGACATCTGCCTTAAATATCCTGACACTTGGAGTAGCTAGTTTTGCTATTTTAATGAGTTTGCTAACACTCGCAGATAGACGAATACCACAGCTTGCACCAGTTTGGGCACTTGGCCTTACTCGTTCACAAATTGGAAAATTAGAGCTATTTCGGGCGGTACTATTAGCGTCATTTGTTGTGATTTTTTCGCTACCAACTGGTTTAATACTTGCATGGGTGTTATTGAATGTGATCAATGTCAAAGCATTCGGCTGGCAATTACCAATGTTTTTATTTCCGGCTGAATACTTTAAGTTAGGGCTTTATGCAGTTGTTGCTGCATTCCTTGCTGCATCATGGCCTAGCTTCAGGCTGATTAGAACACCTCCAAGTGATTTATTAAAGGTTTTCGCCAGTGAACGTTAAGGTTTTATTTTTAT
>NYSJ01000098.1 GCA_002682975.1 Paracoccaceae bacterium | reverse complement strand
GATAGTTCTGTTTCAGTATTTCTTTACGTAAGGACTTAGAAACATGAAACTGATTTAATGGCATAATCCCCCGATATTTAGGGTCAACCCAGAAAATATTTTTGTCGATTGCACTTTCTGCCATGGGGAAAATACCCGCGCGATATGCAGCTAGCAGAATGTCTGGTTTTAGCTGTCCAGTCATAAAGTAATTACTTTAGCATTGTTGGATAATTAAAGAGTGGCAAACAAATATATAGAAAGCAAATATATAATTATATTCCGCCTTTAACAAAGAGCTTAAGTGAAACGTTGCACTAACCATTTTTCCAGCCAATGAATGTTGTAATCACCATTGATTATGTCGTCTTCGTCTAGAAGTGCGTCAAAAAGTGGAATGGAAGTGTCTATCCCATCTATAATCAATTCGCTTAAAGCCCTACTTAATCGTGCAATGGCTTCGCTTCTATTTTCACCATGCACAATTAATTTTCCTATAAGACTGTCATAGTATGGTGGTACTGAGTAACCAGTATAAAGAGCACTGTCCATTCTCACTCCAAGCCCACCGGGGGCGTGATAAGCTGTTATTTTGCCAGGACTAGGGGAGAAATTGGGTAGTTTTTCTGCATTAATTCGGACTTCTATAGAATGTCCATTTATTTCTAGCTGATCCTGAATAAAAGACAGAGGCTGCCCGGATGCAACGCGAATTTGTTCACGTACCAAATCCACACCGAATATAGCTTCTGTGATAGGATGTTCTACTTGCAGTCTTGTGTTCATTTCAATGAAGTAGAATTCCCCGTTTTCATATAAAAATTCTATAGTCCCAGCACCAATGTAATCAATCTTAGCAACAGCATCTGCACATGTTTGACCAATCATTTCGCGTTCTTTGTTTGTAATACACGGGCCAGGCGCCTCTTCCAACACTTTTTGATGGCGTCGCTGAAGAGAGCAATCTCGTTCGCCTAAGTGCACAGCTCCACCTTTGCCATCACCAAATATCTGTATCTCTATATGTCTAGGGGTGGTCAAATATTTTTCGATATAAACCTCGTCATTTCCAAAAGCTGCCTTACCCTCAGCTCTGGCAGTTGAAAAAGCATTTTCTAGCTCTTTAGCTGTTTGTGCAACCTTCATTCCTCGACCACCACCGCCTGCGGTCGCCTTAATAATTATTGGATATCCAATGTCAGAAGCTATTTTACGAGCATCATCTAAGTTTTCTACACCTCCTTTAGATCCGGGAACGCATGGCACGCCGAGAGCTTTCATGGTGTCTTTAGCCGTAATTTTATCACCCATCACTCTAATATGCTCTGCAGTGGGCCCAATGAATTTTAGTCCATGGTCCTCTATCGCTTGCACAAAACTGGCATTTTCTGAAAGAAATCCATAACCTGGATGTATCGCTTGTGCTCCTGATATTTCACAAGCTGCAAGTATAGCAGGCATGGATAGATAAGAAGCAAGACCTGAAGGAGGGCCAATACACACGCTTTCATCAGCCATACGTACGTGCATTGCATCACTGTCAGCGGTGGAATGTACAGCAACTGTTTGGATACCCATTTCCTTACAAGCGCGAATTACCCTAAGTGCTATTTCGCCACGGTTTGCAATAAGGATCTTATCAAACATTCAATACTCTTATTCAACAACGACCAAGGGAGATCCAAATTCAACTGCAGCACCGTCTTCAACAAAAATACGCTTAACAATTCCTGACTTTGGTGAAGGAATTTGGTTCATTGTTTTCATAGCCTCTACTATGAGAAGAGTCTCTCCCTCAGAAACTGTGCTTCCTACGGAAATAAACGGTGTAGCTCCAGGCTCTGCCTGCATGTAAACCGTACCTACCATTGGTGATGTTACTGCGCCTGGGTGCGAAACAGGATCATCACTATTTTGATCAGTTGACCCTTCTTGCTGCGGATAACTAACAGTAGGGGCTGAATTTACACCCATCTGCTGTGTAGCGACATATGGGACTGGTGTTGGTCCTACTTTGCTCACACGTACGTTAATTTTATCTGTTTCTCCATATTCTCGACTTACTTCTAGTTCCGTAAGTTCATTTTGGTTGAGAAGCTTAGCGAGCGATTGAATAAATTCTACGTCTTGATCTCGATTTTTCTTAGTCATGTTATTCCCATACGCATTATGCCCTATTTCTCGATACTATACATAAATCTAAGAATGATCAAAGAAAAGGGGCAGAAGATGCTCAGCGTTTGCCAGTTTTTTTATGAAAAGAAAAGGATTTTTATAAAGCTTAGTAACTACTTGACTCAAAATAATATTGCTTTGCTCTTTATTCTCTATTCATTCGGTTTTCTATCAAGTCATCAACGACGGCTGGCTCTGCTAATGTTGAAGTATCACCTAAGCTATTAAAATCGTCCTCAGCAATTTTTCGTAGAATGCGGCGCATTATTTTTCCTGAGCGCGTTTTGGGTAGACCAGGTGCCCACTGCACTAAATCTGGTGCAGCTATTGGACCAATTTCTTTTCGTACCCAGTTACGTAATTCTTTTCGTAGCTCTTCTGTCGGTTTTTCCCCTGACATAAGAGTTACATAGCAATATATTCCCTGTCCTTTTATATCATGAGGATATCCAACAACTGCAGCTTCGGACACCTTTTCATGTGCTACTAGTGCACTCTCTACCTCCGCAGTTCCCATACGATGCCCTGACACATTTATAACATCATCAACCCGGCCGGTTATCCAATAGTAACCATCTGCGTCCCGACGGCATCCATCACCTGTAAAGTAATACCCTTTATAATCAGAAAAATACGTTTTGATAAAACGTTCATGGTCACCATATACAGTTCTCATTTGGCCCGGCCAACTATCTTTTATACACAATACTCCCTCGCATTCTGTTTCACTTAATTCTTGACCAGTTTGTGGATCTAGGATTGCGGGTTGTATTGAGAAGAAGGGTAACGTTGCAGATCCTGGTTTTGTAGCAATTGCCCCTGGTATGGGAGTGAGTAAATGGCCGCCTGTTTCGGTTTGCCACCATGTATCAACTATTGGGCAATTTCCTTTACCGACTACTTCATTGTACCAGTTCCAAGCTTCAGGATTAATTGGCTCTCCGACTGTACCGAGTACTTTAAGTGATGATAAATCACATTGTTCTACAAATTGTGATCCTTGGCCCATCAGAGCTCTAATTGCCGTCGGCGCTGTATAAAACTGATTGACTTTGTGCTTATCACATACTTGCCAAAATCGGGAGGCATCTGGATAAGTTGGAACTCCTTCAAACATGAGTGTCGTCGCGCCATTTGCAAGAGGTCCGTATACGATATAGCTATGACCGGTAACCCAGCCAACGTCTGCTGTACACCAATAGATGTCGCCATCATGATAATCAAAGACATATTCGTGAGTGATTGAAGCCCAAACAAGGTAACCACCTGATGTATGCAAAACGCCTTTTGGTTTTCCGGTCGATCCAGATGTATAAAGAATAAACAAAGGATCCTCAGCATTCATTGGCTCTGGCTGACAATCCTCTGACGCTTCTGCCATTAAAGCACTATAACTAAAGTCACGGCCATCTTGCATCGCAACTTGACCATTAGTTCGCTCTACGACTAACGTTTTTATATCGCCACAAATACCTAGTGCTTTGTCTACATTTGTCTTAAGGGGAGTTGCTCGACCTCCTCTCGGGGCCTCATCAGCTGTAACTAAAAGAGATGCGCCGCAATCCTTTATTCGCGACGCTAGCGCTTCTGGCGAAAAACCCGCGAAGACAATTGAATGTACAGCTCCGATACGTGCACACGCAAGCATTGCGTATGCGGCTTCTGGAACCATCGGTAGATAAAGTACTACTCTATCACCCTTTTTAACGCCCAGTTTTTTATAGACATTGGATAGTTTGCACACTTGCTTATGAAGTTCGTAATAACTGATGTGTTTACTAACGTCTGGGTTGTCACTTTCCCAGATTATTGCAGTCTGACTTCCCCTCGAGTGGAGGTGACGATCCACGCAGTTTGCAGATACATTTAATTGACCATCTTCAAACCACTTAATAGATACATCTGGATGAGAATAACTAACGTTCTTAACTTTTGAGTAAGGGGTCATCCAGTCTATGCGCTTGCCGTGCTCCATCCAGAATTCTTCTGGATTATCGGTAGATGCTGAATACATTTGATCGTAATCAACTTTTGTGATTTTAGCTTTTGCTACAAACTGAGCGCTGGGTGGATAAATTTGTTCAGACATGGTGGCTTCCTGTTAGCATTTGCAGTCTTTTATAAAAATTATCACTGGATTTTTCCAGTATAATCTACACTAAATTGCTAAATACTCGGCTCTCAATTCTGAGTTATCCAAGACTTCCTTTGCTGTCCCATCAAATACAACACCGCCGGTATCTAAAATTACCGATCTATCTGCCAATTCTAAGGCTCTTACCGCATTTTGCTCCACGATAACGGTTGTAATTCCTTGTTCTTTAATCACATTTAAGGTCTTTTCAATCTCATCAACAATAACTGGAGCAAGCCCCTCATATGGTTCATCGAGAAGTAAAACTTTTATATCTCTCGCGAGAGCACGACCTATTGAGAGCATCTGCTGTTCTCCACCGGACAAGGTCGTTCCTTCCTGTTTCCTACGCTCACCCAACCTAGGGAAAAGATCATAAATTCGATCTAAACCCCATCCAATGGGTTCTGCTATTTGCGCAAGCTGAATATTTTCCTCAACTGATAGTCCTTGAATTATGCGGCGATCTTCTGGAACTAATGCAATACCGTTAATTGCTGCTTCGTAGCTTTTCATTGAATGCAAATTTTTATGGTCGAGCCATATTTCGCCCTTAACTAGTTCAGGATTATCGAGCCTTGCTATTGTTCTTAATGTTGATGTTTTGCCTGCGCCATTTCGGCCAAGTAACGCGAGTATCTCTCCCTCATGCACTGTAAAACTTACACCCTGGACAATGTAACTTTCGCCGTAATAAGCATGTATATCATGAACTGATAAGTATGCTGGTGCGTGGGTTTCTAAGGCTAGATTTCCACTCATTGATCCTCTCCTTAATGTGCTGTTTCGCCAAGGTAGGCTTCTTTTACTTTTGGGTGCCCTTTTATTTTGTCGGGTATATCTTCGACCAAAGGGGTTCCTTGAGCCAAGACTGTGATTCTGTCAGCTAAGGAAAAAACAACGTGCATGTCGTGTTCGATAATTGTGATAGTTATGCTACGTTCATCTCCAATTTGCTTTAAAAGATCGATCGTATTATTTGTATCAGCTCTGGCCATACCGGCCGTAGGCTCGTCTAGTAAAAGTAAACGAGGTTCTTGGCTCAGGCACATTCCAATTTCTAGACGTCTCTTATCTCCGCGAGACATGGAGGCTGCCAGCATTGACCGTTTATTCGACATATTCATTTCTTCTAGGATTTTCTCGGCACCTTCCACTATATCTTTGTGCTTCATAAAATTCGATAACGCGTCTAAGGCAAATGATCCGTCTCTTTTGGCAAATATTGGGATCATCATATTTTCCATGACCGTCAAATCACCAAATATCTCAGGCGTTTGAAAGACGCGGGATATACCCATTTGGTTAATCTCATATGGGGACCTTCCGAGAACAGAACTTCCATCAAATTGTAATGGGACGATTGAGCGTCATGGTTGCGTTATGTTCAGCAAAATGCAATTTGCCGATTGTTGCAAGATCGACCCGGACACATCAGACGGGCGTTCGCCAGTTGTCGGTGTGTTCTCTATAGCTGGGAAGAG
>NYSJ01000080.1 GCA_002682975.1 Paracoccaceae bacterium | reverse complement strand
CATAGACTTTTTCTAAATTTCTTGGAAAAACCTTAAGGACAAAAACTACAACTAAATATGTCGTTGCACCTAGAAATATCAGTCCGAATGCAAAAAACACCCGCTCAGAAGAAGTTTCCATGGCAACGTAGAAATTTTGATTGACTGCCCATAAAACAATACCCATTGCCAGGCTTCCCAAAAACGCACCTCGGATCCGACTTATGGAAGTCTTCAACACATGAGCGGCCTGTCCAAATCTTTTTGCAGTGATCCACAATAGAATAGTTGTAACCCAAGCTGAAACGCTTGCCGCTATTGCCACAGCTATCCATCCTACAATAGGCAGAAGCCCTATCGCAAGAATTGCG
This sequence comes from Paracoccaceae bacterium, assembly GCA_002682975.1. The sequence continues at coordinate 6,103 of NYSJ01000080.1, read as the reverse complement.
TTTAACAGCATTGATACGAGTGCAAATCTAAGTGGGGTTTTCGTATCTTCACGAGCAAAGTAGAGTGGTTGGAGAAGTTTTTGGATCATAAATGCTGGAAGTCCAACACCGTAAATAGCAGTTGCATATGATATTGCTAGTGCATCTTGCCTTGTTGTTTCGCCATGTTCAAAAAGAGCTGAGACAATAGGCAAAGGGATTAGACAAAGAGCGACGCTTGAAGGCAAAGCGACAAACCAAATCATTTCAGCGCTTTGTGAATAGGTGAATTGAGCTTGTTTGGTGTCGCCTGATTTCAGATGACGAGAGAGTTTTGGTAAAAGAACAGTCCCAACTGCTATTCCACCAATACCTAATGGAAGCTGGTAAAGCCTATCCGCGAAATATAAAAAACTTATTGCACCGGTTTCTTGACTAGCAACAAGCTGTCCAACTAATAGATTGATCTGGAGAACGCCACCTGCTAGCGCTGCGGGTATAGCTATTTTAACTAGATTGGCCATGTCTTTGTTCCACCTAGGAAAGGCCAAGGTGATTTTAATACCTGATTTAAATGTTGCCATCCAAAGCAAACTTAATTGCAGAACGCCGGCAATTGGGATGGAGTACACTAACCAGACTATAAGATTACTCTCTGTTGTCCACGCTATAAGCAGAGCTGCCACGATAATGACGTTTAAAATAACTGGGGTAGCGGCGGCCACTGCAAAACGACCTGTTGTATTTAGGATTCCTGAAAACAAAGCCGCCAAGGAAATCAGCAATATGTAAGGGAACATGATTCTTCCGAATTCGACAGTCAAATCGAACCTCTCATCGGAAGCAAACCCAGCCGCTGTCAAAAATACCAAAACTGGCATAAAAATCATTGCGATAGATGTAAGTATCAAAAGTAACGTTAATAAGTTTGAAAAAACATTGTTAGCAAAATCGTTTGGATCCATTTTACTTTCGTAGCGTTTTGCGAATAATGGCACAAAAGCTGCATTAAACGCGCCTTCTGCGAAAAAACGCCTAAAAATATTGGGTAACCTGAAGGCCACAACGAATGCATCCAACAAAGGCCCCGCTCCGATAAGGGCTGAAAGCAAAATTTCTCTGACCATTCCTAAAATACGACTTAGCAAGGTCCAGGAGCCAACCGTCATAACTCCTTTTGTAAGGTTGACCTGCATTACATTTCTGCCCTTTTGACACCTAGTTCTATTGCCACACGAAGCTTGTCTTCGAGTGCGCGTTGCTTAGAAAGGCTATGAAACTTTAATCCAAAAGCGTCCTTGACATAAAAAGTATCTACCACCTGTTCACCGTATGTGGCTATTACTGCAGAGGCAATGTAAACATTCATATTTGCTAGCGCTCTAGTTAAATCAAATAGTAGGCCGGGGCGGTCTCTGGTATCTACTTCAATCAGTGTATAAATCTCCGAACCATCATTATCAAAAGTAATTGATGTGGGCACTTTAAATGCTCTTTCACGTCGTTTGAGTCTGTCACGATCTTTGATAGCATCTTGAGTTATCACCTCGCCTTTTAGTGTTTTTTCAATCATGTCGTGTAATCTTCTGAGGTGAGTGACCTTATATGGATTTCCCTTTTTATCCTGAACCCAGAATGCCGCGGTAGCATATCCATCCTTCGACGTATATGTTCTAGCGTCGACTACATTTGCCCCAACAAGTGCCAATGCACCAGCGAGCCGTGAGAATATGCCGGGATGGTCACTTAGAGCGAAACATATTCTAGTCGCGTCTCTGTCCTGGTCAGGGTGTAAGTCTATCTTAACCCCATCATCTGTAATTTCTTTCAATAGATGAGCAAATGTTTCGTGAGCGGTAATGTGCAATCCTTGCCAGTACGGGTCATAATGCCGTGATAATTCTGCGCGCACTTGTTTTGACTCCCAGGTAACCAATCTGAGTTTCAAATTTTTCTTAGCCTCAGCGCCCCTATTTTCTCTAGTGAGGGCCTCATATCCGTTTTCTAAAACCTTCTTTGTCTGCCTATACAAGGCCCTAATCAGAACTGCTTTCCAGTTATTCCAAGTATTCGGGCCAACGCCACGGATATCACAGACGGTAAGCACTGTGAGAAGGTCCAACCTATTTACTGTTTGTACAGCCTTAGCGAAATCCCGAACCGTTCTTGGATCTGCTATATCTCTTTTTTGGGCCATATCCGACATCAGAAGGTGGTACCGTATAAGCCACTCTACGGTTTCTACTTCCTTTTTGTTCAAGCCCAGCCTTGGGGCAACTTTTCTTGCAATACGCGCGCCCAACACTGAATGGTCTTCATTCTGCCCTTTTCCAATGTCATGAAGTAATAGGCTGGTGTACAAGATACGCTTGTTGGCACCGCTTTTAAGAATAGAGCTCGCAATAGGTAGCTCCTCAATTAATTCCTCACGTTCAATCTGAGCAAGATGCGAGATGCATTGTATTGTATGCTCATCCACTGTGTAACTATGATACATATTAAATTGCATCATCGCCACGATTGGCTGAAATTCAGGTATAAAAGCAGCCAGGGCTCCAAGCTCGTTCATTCTGCGCAGTGCTCTTTCTGGATTGCCGTGCTTGATCAATAAATCCATGAAAATCCTTTGTGCTTCCTTATTCTGGCGCATGTCATGATCAAATAAAGAAATATTTGCAGATACTGCTCTCATAGCATCTGGATGTATTAATAAGCCTGTCCTGAGTGCTTCTTCAAATAGGCGCAAAAGGTTAAGTTTATCTTCTAAGAATGCGTCAAAGGATTTAACGGATAATCTATTTTGCAAAACTGTGTAAGGATCTTTTATTTGAGGTAGTCTTCTAAAAATTCTCTGGAGCAGAGGCATTTCTTTTACATGTTGAGCTTCCAAAGCAGTTAGAAATATTCGAGTTATGTCACCCACTCTTGTGGCATGTGTAAAATAATCTTGCATAAATACTTCGACTGCTCTACGACCTTTTGAGTCTTGGTAGCCCATGCGTTCGGCTGTTTCGACTTGAAGATCAAACGATAATTGATCGCTGGCTCTATTTGTCAAAATATGGAGATGGCAACGGACTGCCCATAGAAAATTTTCGGCTTGTTGAAATTTAACAAACTCTTCTTTTCTTAGCATTCCAAGATCGACTAGTTCAGACTGTTCCTTTACATGGTATAAATATTTCGCAATCCAAAATAATGATTGAAGATCTCTAAGACCACCTTTGCCTTCTTTAACATTAGGTTCTACCATGTAACGCTGGCCACCCTGCTTCTCATGACGTAAGTCACGTTCTTCCAATTTGGCTGATATGAAATCTTTTGCTGTTAACTTAAAAAGATCTTTCCACAACCGCATTTCTAATTCTTTTGCAGTAGCATGATCACCATCGACAAATCGCTGTTCTAATAAAGCGGTCCTAATAGTATAATCTTCTTTGCCCAATCTCAAACAGTCACTAATCGTGCGCGATGAATGTCCAATTTTAAGTTTTAGATCCCATAAAATATATAAAATACTTTCAATCACACTTTCTGCCCAAGGGGTAGTTTTGTAGGGAGTTAAAAAGAGAAGGTCTACATCAGAGTATGGTGCCATTTCTTTGCGACCATATCCCCCAACCGCAATTATGGATAATTTTTCTGCTTGGGTTGGGTTTGGTACTGGATGAAGCCAAATTTTGCAGATATGCCATACCGACTTAATGATAGAATCCGTGAGCCATGTATATGAACGAATGACTTGTTCCGCTGATAGTGGGTTTTTTGTAAAACTGTTATCTATCTCAATCATACCAGCTTTTCGGATACGCCTGAGTTCCACAACAATCGCATCTCTAAAACTTTTCAAATCTGATGTGTTAGAATAACAAATGTTCAAAAAGCTTGTAAATTTAGAAGCATCAAAAATTTTCTCTGGCGCTGAGATAAGCTCAATCTCACCCAAATCAGGTTTTAATGAGCTTGGTTCACATGCCGGAATAGTTGAACGATTGGGGCGCGTCATCAATTATGTTCACTTGTGATTCATTAATTTGTGCGATAGCTAAACCACGTTGATTGGTGCCACTACTTGTGAAACGGAAAATACCATCCACACCAGTAAAGCCAGATTTCCGTGTTAAAGCTTTGGTTGTAAGTGCATTAGAGTTTCCGGATTGTGCGAGAGCTCCGATTGCTGAAATTGCATCGAACGCAAGTCCCGCGAGCGGATGTGGTTTTTCTTGATATTCGGCAAAATAGTGATCTGAAAAAATTTCGTATCTTTCAGTTTCCGGTACCGCAAACCAACCTCCTTGCAGGCCTTGGAGGCCGACATTTTGCGAAGGGATATCCCACCGTGCTAATCCAGCGTATTGGATCTTTTGCGGGTTAAGTCCCGCTTCAGGTAACAGTTGAGCGAGCAGTGGTAAAGCACCAGCACTGTTTGACGTTAACAAAAGCAAATCGGCTTCATATATTTTCGATGCTGCTCTAACAAGTGGAATTGAATTAACTACACTTTCTTGGGTAAATGAAAAGCTCTGAGTTGCAACGACTCTGATTTTTGATTTTTTTGCTGCTGCATGAAGTGCGTCGCGTCCCAGCCTACCTTCAACGTTATCTGGATAAATAATGACAGCTCTTCTTTTCCCTTTCTTGCCAGCAAATTTAATTAAACGCTCCGCTGTATTTTCAAAGGTTTTCCCCATTATAAACAGGTTTCCTCCAGCTACAGTCGGATTATTTGAAAAGCTTAAAACATTTACGTTTTGACCAGAAAGAGCCAGTCCAACTTCGTTGGCTGCGTCACCAAAAAGTGGTCCGATTATAATTTTTGCACCTTCTTTGACCGCTAGTTTGGCCTGAGTGGCTGCAATCTTTGAAGATCCGTATGTATCATATACTTTTAGATTGATTTCAGCGGTGTCTAGTTGCGACATGGCAAGCCATGTTGCGTTTTCAAGACTAATGGCTACGCTAGAAGCATTTCGAGAAGTTTTTGGCACCAATAAAGCTACCGGAATTGGTTCTCCCAAATCGATTACTTGGCCCGTTCCCACCGAAGAAGTTTGCATTTCGCATGCACTTATGAAAAGCAATAACGTGGCTATCAACGGCACGGATAGTATGTTTTTTGCAAATCGTGACAATCGAAGAGTCATAAATGAAGCTCGCACAGATAAATAAATGTTTTACAAATGTGTATCATAGACGTGTTTAAGGTGGGGTCTAGAGGTGAATTACCATTGTCAAAAATTGAAATCAGGTTTGTATCTTGTGGCAACACCGTTAGGCTCTGCTAGAGATATTACGCTCAGAGCACTTGATGTGCTGTATTCTTGTGATGCTCTGGCAGCTGAAGATACTCGTTCAATGCGTAAGCTTTTGAATATACACAATATTCCTCTCAAAGACAGACCTATACTTTCTTACAATGATTTTAATGGTGACCGTGTGCGACCAACAATTTTGAATTGGTTGAACTCAAATATGGCGGTGGCTTATGCATCGGATGCAGGTATGCCTTTAATTGCGGATCCTGGATATCAGCTTTCAAAACAAGCAGCAGAGGCTGGCTTTTATGTCACCGCAGTTCCTGGTGCATCAGCTTGTATCACAGCATTAAGTTTGTCGGGGCTTCCCACGGACCGTTTCTTTTTTGAGGGGTTTCTTCCTGTTAGTAAAGAAAAAAGACGTCAGAAGCTGAAAGAGCTTTCTAGTATTCCTAGCACTTTAATTTTTTATGAATCTCCAAAAAGATTAATAAAAATGTTTGAAGACTTGATCGCTATTATGGGAGAAAATCGACGTGTGGTAATTGCGCGTGAGTTAACAAAAAAATTTGAACAAATTATATCGGGCACACTAGGCGAATTACATGCACTTATTCAAAAGAAACCGTTAAAAGGGGAGCTAGTTGTTTTGCTTGATCGTCCTTTGACCACAGGCTTAGAGGACTTAGATGTGAAAGCTGAATTGAGGATTGCTCTTTCTGAGATGACTTTGAAAGATGCATCGGATTTTGTTGCGTCAGCTCATGGCTTAAGTAAGCGGTATGTCTACAATTTGGCACTGTCGATGCGTGAGTACTAAGATTATTACTAGCGATTATATTTTTAGGTGAATTGTGAAAATATATTGT
>NYSJ01000079.1 GCA_002682975.1 Paracoccaceae bacterium | reverse complement strand
TGGACCACTATCTTGAGCCGAAAATTTAGTAACTCGCGTCATGCAGCTTGTCCTGCAATGCGCTGTGCAACCTCAGTCGTTATATTCCACTGGTCTGATTTTGTCTTAAGCAATGTAGTCATAGCTGATTGCAGAATTTCAGGATCATGAGATAAATCATTGACGCCAAGACCTATTAGGGCAGCAGAAAAATCCAGCATCTCAGCAATACCAGGTGTCTTTTCTAGTTCCTCTTTTCGCAACTTCTGCACAAAGTCTATGATTTGGGATGCAAGTGTTGAATCTATATCTGGCTGCTTCGCTTTTAAAATATCAATCTCAGTAGAACGGTCAGGATATTCGACATAACTATATAAACAACGTCGCCTCAAGGCGTCAGATAAATCCCTGGTACCATTCGAAGTTAAAATAACAATAGGCTTGGTAACAAAACTTATGGTGCCCAACTCAGGTATCGAAACTTGATAATCGGACAAAATCTCTAACAAATAAGCTTCAAACTCTTCATCTGCCCTATCAATTTCATCAATTAATAATACTGGTGATTTATCTTGGGTAATTGACATGAGGAGTGGGCGTTCCAGAAGAAAATCTTTTGAAAAAACATGTTTTTCAATTTGCTCTCTGGAAATTCCATCATCTGCGGCGGCCCTAATTGAGATTAGTTGTCTCTGATAATTCCACTCATAAATAGACTGGGCTGAGTCTAAGCCTTCGTAACATTGCAACCGAATGAGTTTAGTTGAGCGGGTTTGAGAAAGTGCTCTCGCAAGCTCAGTCTTTCCAACTCCTGCAGAACCTTCCAACAAAAGAGGCCGTTCCAGCGACAAAGCGAGCTGGATTGCAATAACTAAATCATTCGATGCAATATAACTTTGCCTAGCCAATGCAGCTTGAAGCTCTTTCCATTCCATTCTGCTGTCCAATCTAGTGAGGGCCTTTATGCCCTCACTTTATCTTACTAGCCATGCAATCCAAGGTCATTCGCAGTTTTCCATATACGCCAATGATCGTGAGGCATATGTGATTGACGCAACCCAAAAGCTCTAAATGCATCATGCACAGCATTTGAAAAAGCCGGAACACCGCCTACGTTTGGACTTTCGCCAACGCCCTTAGCACCAATTGGATGATGTGGACTAGGAGTTGTCGTGTGATCCGTTGTGTAGTTAGGTGTTTCCCAAGCTGTTGGTATGAAAAAATCCATAAGTGTACCGGTCTTCACATTACCCATGCTATCATATGCTATTTCTTGACCCATAGCTATTGCGAGCGCTTCCGTCAAACCACCATGAACCTGGCCCTCTATAATCATCGGATTGATCCGCGTACCGCAATCATCCAAAGCGTAAAACTTACGGATCTCATGCTCACCAGTATCTACATCAATTTCCATCACGCAGATATACGCACCAAAAGGATAGGTCATATTTGGAGGATCGTAGTAACTTACCGCTTCCAGACCAGGCTCAAGACCAGGTATCGCCTGGTTATAAGCTGCAAATGCTATTTCCTTCATTGTTTTAAAACGCTCTGGAGCTCCTTTTACCACAAAACGATCTACGTCAAACTCAACGTCGTCATCATGTACTTCTAACATATATGCAGCAATCATTTGAGCTTTTGCACGAATTTTTCTTCCAGCCATAGCCGTAGCCGCGCCGGCTACAGGTGTTGAGCGGGATCCATATGTACCCAGCCCATAAGGTGCGGTATCTGTATCGCCTTCTTCAATTGTAATCGAGTCTGCCGACAAGCCAATTTCTGAAGCCAGGATCTGCGCAAAAGTAGTTGCATGGCCTTGTCCCTGACTTATTGTACCTAACCTCGCTATTGCAGATCCAGTTGGGTGTATACGTATTTCACAACTATCGAACATACCTAAACCAAGAATATCACAGTTCTTAACAGGTCCAGCGCCAACAATTTCAGTAAAGTGTGTTAGACCAATGCCCAGTAGTTTTCGCGTCTTACCAGCTTTAAAGTCTTCTACGCGCTGAGCTTGCTCATTCCTTAGGTCATCATAACCAACAGCTTTTAAGGCCTTATCCCAAGCTGTGTGATAATCACCACTGTCATACTCCCAACCTAGAGCTGATTTGTAAGGAAATTGATCTTTTTTGATAAAATTAATACGCCTCACTTCTGCAGCATCCATATTTAGCTCTATTGCTAAAAGTTCAATCATCCGCTCAATAAAATACGCTGCTTCAGTCACTCGGAAAGAGCACCTATATGCAACGCCACCTGGTGCTTTATTAGTATAAACACCGTCCACAGATAAATATGCTGTAGGGATATCATAAGAGCCAGTACAGATGTTCATAAAACCCGCTGGAAATTTTGTTGGGTCAGCACAGGCGTCAAAACCTCCATGATCTGCTGTTGTATGACACCATAGACCAGTGATTTTCCCTTCTTTCGTCGCACTTATTTTACCTTTCATCCAGTAGTCCCTGGCAAAAGCGGTAGTCATTAGGTTTTCCATTCGATCTTCAACCCATTTCACCGGAACACCAGTTACTATAGACGCAACGACTGAACAGACATAACCGGGATAAGCGCCCACTTTATTTCCAAATCCGCCTCCGATATCTGGAGAAATTACTCGTATGTTATGCTCTTCCAAACCCGAAATCAGGCTGACCACGGTTCGTATTGCATGCGGTGCTTGAAATGTTCCATATAGTGTTAACTTGCCATTCACTTTGTCCATTGACGCTACACAACCACAAGTTTCCAAAGGACAAGGATGTGTTCGATGGTAATAAACCATTTCTTCAGCGACCACATCTGATGCGTCAATCACTTGCTCCGTTGCTTCCTTTTCGCCTACTTCCCAAGTAAAAATGTGATTATGATGCTTCCGAGGACCATGCGCGCCATCAGCTTTGGGATCCAAATCTTCGCGTAAAACCACGTCGGACTGCAGTGACTCAAATGGATCCACTAATACAGGCAGTTCTTCATACTCGACTTCAACTAACTCTGCACCATCTGCGGCAATATATCGGTCTTTAGCAACAACGTAAGCAACTTCTTGACCTTGGAATAGCACTTTTCCATCGGCCAAAACCATTTGCTTATCACCTGCCAACGTTGGCATCCAATGCAGACCAAGAGGTTCTAAATCCTTTGCTGTAAGTACAGCTACAACACCATCGAGAGCCATTGCCGCGTCGGTATTAATAGATTTTACCCGAGCATGAGCATATGGCGATCGTACGAAATCACCATGTAGCATTCCAGCTAATTTAATGTCGTCGACGTAATTACCCTTACCCTGAGTAAATCGCGCATCCTCGACGCGCTTTCTGGAGGAACCTAATCCTTTAAGGTTAGCTTTTCGTTCATTTCTATCTGGCGTCATATCGTTCATTGTGCTGCCTCCTTAGCACTATTCATTTCACTAGCTGCTGCCATAATAGATTTCACAATATTTTGATAACCTGTACAGCGGCAAAGATTTCCAGCCATTCCAAACCGAACCTCTTCTTCGGTTGGAGTGGGGTTTTCTTCGAGTAATTTCGCTGCTCGAGTAATCATTCCTGGTGTGCAATAACCACACTGTAGACCGTGATGCTCACGAAAGGCCTCTTGCAAAACATGCATGTTATCTGGTGTTCCCATACCTTCGATAGTCGTTAAATCGGCGCCGTCTGCTTGTGCAACGAAAACAGTACAAGATTTAACTGACTTTCCATTCATAGTAATAGTACAGGCGCCACAATGCCCCGTCTCACACCCCACGTGCGGGCCGGTTAGATTAAGTCTTTCTCTAAGCGCATGAACCAACAATTCTCGCGGCTCTGCTGAAAATTCATGATCTTCGCCGTTAACGTTTAATTTTATTTCCATTTTTCCTGACATTATTTCTCTCCCTAAGCCCGTTCCCAAGCACTTCTAATCGCCCTTGTAAGCACCATAGAGGCAGCGTGTTTTTTAAACTCAACTGGCCCTCTATTGTCATCCGCAGGATCTATAGCTTTAATCATTCCATTTACTGCTTTTTTGATATCATCTGACGTTACCGAAGTTCCAATTAAGCTGTTGGACGCATCTGTACAGAATACTGGGGTGTCGCTTAAATTCGTCATAGCTATCGATGCTTCTTTGCAGACTGAGCCATCTCTGGAAATAATTACTGCAGCTGCGGCAGTGGCGTAATCTCCAATTTTTCTCTTTTGCTTTTCGTACGCGTAGCCGCCTTTTGGCGCATCAAAAGTTACTGCAACCAGCACTTCATCATCCTCTCGCTCCGTCATGTATGCTCCCTGATAAAAATCGCGAGCCTTCACTTCCCGCTCACCATCTGGACCTCGCAAAATAAATGATGCATCTAGACACTGCATTAGACCAGGCATGTCGTTGCCGGGGTCTCCATTAGCTACGTTTCCTCCGACTGTCCCCATGTAGCGAACTTGTGGATCAGCAATCTGTAGCGACGCCTCCTTCAAAATGGGAGCCGCTGAGGCCAAAGAAATATCGTTGATAATATCTGATTGTGTTGCCATTGCGCCAAGCCGAACTTTCGAACCCACTTCAATCCCAAACAACTCTGTAATATTTTGTAAGTCGATCAAATGCGGAACTTCAGCCATCCGAAGTTTCATCAAAGGGATTAGGCTGTGCCCTCCCGCTATTACCCGAGCATCATCCCCATGTTCTTGCAATAAGGATATAACACCATCTAAATTTTGTGGTCTGTAATAATCAAATGCTGCTGGAATCATTTTTATGTCCCCCTTGAATCCAATTGAAGAAGGATCTCTGAAGATCAGACAAAGTTCTTCTTTTAATTAATAGTTACCGCATTTTTTGCACGAACTGCGCCCTATTTCGCGCCAATGGCTCCAGGTGTCGTGATTATTGCTGCTTGAGCCGCTTTGAGCTGTGATCTACTAACGGGTATTTTAGGTGCTGTCGGAGGTCCAAATACACAGTAACCCTTATCTTTTAGACGCTCAAAACGATCCACCTTTACAGGATTCACAATGTAGCTGCGGTGAACTTTGATAAATCCAACATTTTCAAGTCTTCGAGCTACTTCAGTGATGGGCCAAACACAAAAATATTTTTCTTTTTCGGTATATACTTGCGAATAGTGACCATCTGCTCTGATTGCCAATACATCTTTTAACGCTATAAAAATCTTAGTACCATCTCGTTCACACGGAATATGCTGGTTGTCCAATTTTGTTTCACCATCTAATATTTTCTCGTGCTCCATACCTTTAGAAAATAAAACATTAGGGGTCAGAAAGGTAGCGCTGACCCACAAAAATAAACATAGAATAATAAAACTTGATAATACTACTATGACTGCAAGAGTTTCATTACTTATCAACGGTCCAAATTCTGAACTTGTCGAAACTTCCACAAACTTAGTATTAACTATGGCAAGAAAGTGAACTGAAACCACTGAAATACCAAAACACAAAGTTGCGAAAAATATATTGCGGTTATTACGCTCTTTGTAGGCAACCCAGAAAGCGACAATACAAGAAAACAATGCCACAATCGAAGACAAAAATAATCCCTCTATAGTGTAAACCGGTTTACACAATTGCAGTCCTGCCATTCCAATGTAGTGCATTAGAAGTATTCCAGTCCCTACTATACAGCCGGCTAGAACTATATTTAACGAGGTTCTAACGAAGAAATGTAAAATCATTAGTGCAACTGCAACAACCAGTATGGCAATTAATGCTGATGCTAATGTTATTGCGGCATCATAAAACACCATAACTGGGAGGCTTAAACCCAACATGGCAACAAAATGCATAGACCAAATACCACCGCCGAGAGCTACTGCAGCCATTGAGACAGATAATTTTCTCTGGAATAGGGTTTTTTCTGACAGATTTTGGGTTAATGTGAATCCGGTAAAGCCCGATACAACGGCCAAAAAAAGCGACAAAATAACCAGTGTTTGGTTATGTGAATAAGACAAATAATCCATGCAACATTCTTTAAGCTAGCAAAATCAGCTGGCACTACATTGTTTTCCTACACAAAGGAAATATGCCTTCAACACTTTAAAGATATAGCAACAAGCTCAAAGGGCAAACTTATTTTCAAAATTAACTAGCGGTGCTGTGACGAGGATCGTCAATGCGAGGAGGTGATCAGGAGAAACTG
>NYSJ01000078.1 GCA_002682975.1 Paracoccaceae bacterium | reverse complement strand
TAAATAATCCAGATAACCACTTAGGAAAGAGCTCTGTTCTAAAAATTCCTATTCCGCAAATTAGTGCACCAAGCATAATTGAAGAGTAGGCAGTAACCGAAACCGTATCTGACATTTTTGTAAATTCACTACTTGCACCAAGAGCATCCGCAACCATGCCCATAGACATGCTGGAGACTAGTACAAGCAATCCAGCGTCCAGAAAACTGTTAGTTTGAACGTTTCTTGTCATCATAAACGCAATAGGCAAACTAAAAAATAAGTAAGCAAAAAGTTGTTCCGTACGAGCAATATCCAGTATTCCTGACCCATCTGGCCCTAATCCTAAATAGACTACTGGTGGAGTTACGCCCGCTAGAATAAACATTAAACCATTTACCATCTTAGCATTCATAATGCTTCCTTCCTTAATTATGCCAGTCCTTACAAACTTACCCCGCCCAATTAAAATGTGGTGTCACAATTTCGATCAAGGAATTTGCATAATGGACTTGAGACCATACACATTATCATATGATAGAAATATTATGAACGCTGATTGATAACAACTGCAAAGTTTGTACTAGTCTGCCATAATTGTGAATTAAAAAATCAACCAAATATTTTGAAATGGGAAAAAGTATAAGAGCAAAGGCGCTGTCTACACAAATTGGAAGTTTAACCATTTTCGTTAGACTTATCATAATTTAAAGATCCAGGCAGATGGAAAGCGCTCAATTTGATCTCAGTAATTTTATTTCTTGAAAACTGACAAAGGCAATCTAGCCTTTTATGTAGGAAGATTAGAGGGAAATTGGATGTTTTTAGCCCATAAAATTGTTGCTGCAAAGATTGTGATTACCGGTGCTGTGTTAGTTACGGCAGGAACCGTCCTCACTGCCGCCGCATTATCAGACCCGAAATGTAGAGATAAACTAAAAGAGTATGCTGAGAAGTTTCGCAATGGCACGAAGAACACATGAAGCAGATGCTGAGCTAATTGAAACTGTCGATGACCTCGAGGAATTAGTCCAGGACAAGAGAAAGAGTTGGCGAGCCAATTCGAGTAAAGCAAGGCGAAGGCAAAGAAGATATAAAAATCGTCTTACTAATGAACTTATTCGTTTAGATTTCGAATTGATTGACAATTGTGATTAGCGAACATTCCAACCTAGGAACTTACATTTGATAAACAAAATATACATTGCCGGCCCTCTTTTTAATTTTCATGAGAGAAATTACTTAGAGATGATTGCAAAAGCATTGGAAGACGATGGTTTTGATTGCTTTCTCCCTCATCGGGACCAAATAGGAGTTACTGACGAAGAGCTGAGCCAGCATAATATGACTGCAACAACAAAACAGAAAATCTTTACTAATGATCTCAATGCATTAACAGCTTCTGACCTAACTGTAGCCTTATTAACTGGACAGGATATCGATTCTGGAACAGCAGCTGAAATAGGTTATAGCTTTGCAAATAAAAAACCAATTATTGCAATAACAGCTTTCGAAAGACGTTTTAGGAATTTATTTGTAGAAGGCATGATTGACCATAAAGTTGATGAAATTAATCAATTAACCTCTAAAATCAAAAGCCTTGAAACATAAATTCTGTCTCAATTGAACCATCAATTATCTATCTGAGATACGTGACAAATGGTTTGACAGAAAGTCGCATTGAATATGTTTTTTTCAAACCTAACTTTCACCTATAACAGAGGAGAAAAGTATGAAATATTTAATTACAACGGTATTTGCAGTCATTCTATCAACATCCTTTTCACTAGCGGACGGTTGTGGCAACCATGGCGACAAAACAGCTATGACATGTGATTTGGGGCAAGAATGGAATGCCGAATTGGGCATGTGCATGGATACAAATGCATGAGTGAGACTCCATCGAATACCAAGGGGCTAGGCTGGGCATTCATGAGCTGTATATTTTTTATACTAGGAATGCCTATACTAATGCTTTTGGCTATCGAAGGATCCACGTGGTACGAGACATTCAGTTTGATGAACCCAATGTTTTGAATAACACAAATTTTCAAAGTATCTAGGAGAGTTAATATGGCAGATTGTAATTGTGGGCGCAGTCCCACTGGTAAGTGCGTGGGCTGGCATGGATTGTCAGAGCAGCAATATCAAGAAAAAAAGTCTACTTATGAAGATAAGCAAAGGTTAAAAGCCGCCGCTGATTAGGTGGTACTGGGGGGGGCTGAACCACTTCAGCCTTCTACCAGCCTTGGCGAGCAAAAATGGTTAGGTCTTATTCACTCCTGTTGGATGAGCTCTGCCGTTAATTATTAACTTTGGCTCTTCCCCAACGCCTACTAATTTAGGCCTATTTTTTAGATAATTTTTTACTGCCTCAATATTCTGTATCTCATGCACAAATTGAACTAGCCGCGGAAACCCATGGAGGATCTCTGGATCAAGCTTTTTTGACAAATCTAGATGATGGAAACAAGCAAATTCAGCCGCTCTTGGTGTGTTGTCAATGAAGTACCTACCTTCATACGTGTCCAAGCATCGAGCTAAATCAGAGAACCTACTTTCTAGCCCACTCCTCATTTTGTCGCGTTTATCTTTAAAATCCTGTCCGATAGCAAAATTCACAGTTGGATTTAGCGGGGCGAATAATTCTTGAGCGCTTTGCAAAATTGCCATAGCTTCAGCAGCTTTTACCGGATCTTTAATCGTTAAACCTGCAATACTTTCAATATATTGCAGAATAGCAATACTTTGACAAATCTGAGTGCTATCTTCGACTTCCAACAATGGTAACTGTTTAAAAGCAACTTTAGATTTAACGCTTGACCACTCACCGTCGAAGTGATCCCAAGACATAAGATAATCATATTCTATGTTACCATAATTTAAAAGTAACTGAGGGGCCTCAGCTAGTGCCCTCATTTTGAAATAGATAAGTTTTAACATTATATCAATCCACTCTTTTCCAGATAGCTTTTGTCTCTGTTTTTTTAAATATACAAATTTTTCATATCGTTACATTAATTGTTCAGATATCAGATTGTTGATACCTATATATGAAATTTTAAATAAAATAACAGGACTACAAAAGCTGTACTATAAAAGTTGAATTTCATGATTACTGTAATTAAAGTCCAAGTCTCAAGGAAGAATTTAGCAGGTGGCAATAGCGGCCCTGAAGCAATCTCAATGTCAATTGCTTCGGATTAATCAAGTAGAGACTAGTAAATTTTAATAGGAGAAATTCAAATGAAAAAATTTTTAATAAAAAGGGAAATGGCAGGCGCTGGGAGCCTTCCTAAAAATGATCTAAATAATGCAGGCAAAGGCTCAGAAGAAGTACTGGAAGCGATGCGTTCTGAAGGTAAGAACATTGTGCAAGAGCAGAGTTACGTGATCGGTGATGCAATTTACTGCGTTTATAATGCTGATAGCGAAGAACTTGTAAAGGAACATGCAGAACGTGCGGGAGTGCCGGCGAGTGAAATCGCGGAAGTCAGCACAGTGATTAAGCATAATACCTCATTCGTTAGTTAAATTTTATTACTTACTGAAACATAAGATAGATGTCTGATCATCTGTCTTATGAAAACTGGTTGAATAAATGAAAAAATTGCTATCCTTAATGTCAGTATTAATCTGGATTAATACGGCAATGGCAAACAACAATGATATACTATCAGAGAACGACTGCGATGAGATAAAAAACGGAATACTTTATTTACTTTCAGTCGCTGACGACAATTGGAAAGCATTAGATAGTAATCCGGAGGGAACACCTGATCACCTTGATCATACTTTAAGAATTAAATAGGCCACCGATGTAGCAGCAAATTACACCACCATTCATAAAGCATTTTGCGATCAGGGAAAATAACCCAGAACCTATGTCCCAAAAGGAAAATTTAGTATGAACTATAAATTATACTATGCAGAGGGAACTGCATCTATGGGTGTCAGAGTGCTGTTAGAGGAGATAGGTGCGCCATATGAACTGCTATCGACTACCACACTCAGAGACATGCCGCGCCCACCAGAACAGCTGAGAATAAATCCAAATGGATGGATCCCTGTTCTTGTCTGGGACGATGGAGCAATGTACGAATGTGCCGCTATTATAATTTTTCTGTGTGATCAGCATCGAGAAATAAATCTAGCGCCGGTACCTAATTCACCTTTGCGGAGTCTTTTCCTGCAAACACTCGTATACTTTTCGAGCTCAGTTCAAACTGCATTTCAGCAAGATTATCATCCGTATAGGTTTGCAGATACGGTCGACGATGAACCGAGGATACAAAGACGGGGTCAAAAAAGATTAGCAGAGACTTTGCAGGTAGTTGATGATCAAATTGGTGAGAAGAAATGGATTCTGGGTGAGTACTTTAGCGCTGCTGACATATACTTATACATGCTTAGTACTTGGCTTGAACCATCACGAGATCATCCCTCGTTGAGTAATTTTCCAAATGTTCAACGCATTACACAACAAACCAGTATTCGTCCTAGCGTTAAAGTAGTTTACGGATAGCCTTTTTGAAATGTTATGACGCTTCTACGACTTTGATTAGCTTATAAAAAAGTGGTAGAATACTAGCCCAAGTGCGACACCTTTTATAAAGCTAATCCAGGCAACTGTGTAATCACTAATACCAAGTTTCATTTTGAACCATTCGATTTGCCTCTTGTGCATTTCAATCATAGCTTTTCCTTTCTATGGTTTTAAGTATCAGCCTAGCACACAAGCATACATCATGGGTACTGGAACCTCTGTGCGAAGATCTTGAGGATTTAATGCCGTCGAGGGTGTATCCAGGCTGATTGCAGCCAAATCTTTTCTTCGAAGCTCACACTGTTCATTAGTTTCAAAGCGATTTATTTCCTTATATTGGACTGGCTCATTCCAGCCCGAACTTAAAAAAACGATAAATAGTGTCCACATTATTTTGTTCCTCTCATTACGTAGAAATTTAGTATGGTATTGGGACTGATACTGTAATTATACTTGGAATAATACTTATAAGTGTTATGAAAAGACGAGTAACAAGGGACGGGTTTGAGCAATGACAAAACTTAGTGGAGAAGCTTCCAAACTCCGGTTCAATAACCTTGATTTTCTTAGGGCATTCGCCCTCATAATTGGGGTGCTTTTACATTCTTTATCCATATATTTGGAACCAGCTGACGGCTCTGAGCCGAGACCATTAGCAGCAATTTTATTCATTTGGATTCATTCATGGAGGGTGCCATTATTTATGCTATTGGCCGGGTTTTTTACGTGCCTAAGCCTATCAAAACGAAATACAGGTAGCTATGCAATAAATCGTCTTCTCCGACTTGGATCTCCACTAGTATTAATTTGGCTGGTGATACCCGCAGTGGATGAGTCCGCATCACAAATGTTAAAAATTCCTGAAGGTATTTCTTGGTTCACAACTGGCCAGGAATTTACACTTCGGTTAGATCATTTGTGGTTTTTATATTATCTATTAATTTTTTACACTTTGATGCTGAGTATAAGATCCATGTCACCTCAGCTTTTTGAGAAACTTACAAATGTAAAACTGAACTTTATAACACTCGTCATAGTCTGGCTCCCTTTAATTACTTTAACTACGCCGTGGTCTAGACCAATTGGAGGGATCTTTGCAGAGATACCAACTACATTTGGTGAAGTAAAAATTGGATCAATGTTGTTCATGTTTGCATTTTTTATAATTGGAATGCAGCTTTTTAACAGCCAAGAACTTCTAAACCGTTTGCAAAGGAAAGTTTTTTGGCTGCCCTCAATTTTGTGTTGTAGCATTATACCAATTGGCTTGATGGCCTGGGGGATAATGAAAGACAGTCCATTTACTTTCGCGAGTAGTCGTGAACAGTGGATAATTTGCAGCATGTCCACTTTTGCCTCACTTTTCATGGTCTTAGGGCTCATAGGAATTTCTACAAAATTGATTACAAAAACAGGACCAATTTTAACTTGGGTAGTTAGGTTATCTTATACCACAT
>NYSJ01000077.1 GCA_002682975.1 Paracoccaceae bacterium | reverse complement strand
GGAAGTTCAGCCTGCATTATCTGAGCCATTCCAGCGTGATAATAGAAGTGTCTTTGAGCAAGAGGAATATCGATGTCACGAGACTCCCTTATCGGCTTTCCATTATCTAAAGTTTCTAGAACAGCGAAAAGCCGAGAATTTTTCTGAAGAAGACGTGCTATAGCGTACAGAATTCGGGCACGTTTATGGTCATTTTCCTTAGACCATTTTTTTTGAGCTGCTTTAGCTGCTTTTACTGCGTAGTCTATATCGGTTGGTGATGACTGACCAATTTTTGCCAATATTTCATTGTTAGCTGGGTTTATAGTATCAAAATGATCTTCGCAGCTTTTCCATTTGCCATTAATAAAATTTCCAAAGTTATACTTGTGCTTTTTCAGCCAATTTTGAGCCTCCAAAGCGCTTTCAGGTGCCGAACCATAATCCATTTTATCAAAGATACTTTTAATTTGCATGTTCTACCCCAACGGATGTCGATAACTAGCCGAATAAGAACCGGTTAGATAGTGCTCTAATTGTCTTTCAATATCTCCCAAAAGACTAGATGCTCCAAAGCGAAATAAAGAAGCATCCAACCAATCATTTCCTAATTCTTCCTTCATAAGACTTAGATAAACTAGAGCGTCTTTTGCTTTTGAGATTCCACCTGCTGGTTTGTAACCTACTTTAAACCCCGTTCTTTCCCAGTACTCTCGGATTGCACGCACCATAACAATAGAAATACTGAGTGTAGCATTAACACTCTCTTTTCCTGTCGAGGTTTTTATGAAATCAGCTCCTGCCATCATACAAACCATTGATGCACGCGCAACATTTCGTAAACTTCCCAATTCACCAGTCGCTAAGATTGTCTTAAGATGTGCTTCTCCACATGCAGACCGAAATGCTTTGACTTCATTAAATAGCTCTTGCCAGTTTTGGGTCAGTACATGTCTGCGAGAAATAACAATATCTATTTCTTTAGCTCCCGCCAGTACACTTTCATTGATTTCCAATAATCGTGTGGTCAAAGGAGACAGACCAGCAGGGAAGCCGGTTGAGACTGCAGCAACTGGGATGCCACTATTACCTAGTGATGCGATGGCCGTTTCTATCATTTCATGGTATACGCAGATAGCCCCAACATGGAGGTTATTTATTCCTAAAGCCTTTGTTAAATCTGGTCGAATAGGCCTGATGGCTTTAGTGCATAACCGCTTTACGCGACCTGGTGTATCGTCTCCGGATAGAGTGGTTAGATCAATGCACGAGATTGCCCTCAGAAGCCAGGCGGCCTGATGATCTTTCTTTATTGACCTGCGAGTGCCAAGAGTGGCAGCGCGACGCTCTATCGCCGGAGTATTTGCACTCTGAGACATAACCCAATCAACGTCGAGTTCGCATCCTTTGTTTCTCTTAAATAATTTATCATTCATTATTTATGACCAGGCATTTTTCAGAAACAACAAACAATCGCATGTGCACAACAATATATCAATATGATAGTGTTTAGATTCTGTCTCTTTAATGTTTTTTAACTTTTCGGTTCGTACCAATTAGCATTAATATGAAACATGCTGAGAGCAATAGAATAATTGTTGGAGCGGGTGCGCTGTCTATATAAAAGCTTATATAAATACCGAGAAAGCTGGATAATAGAGAAATTATCGTAGCAATGAAAAGCATTTGATCAAATCTGTGTGTTGACAAAAAAGCTATTGCTCCTGGGGCTATTAACAAGCCGATTGAAAGTATGATTCCAACGGCAGATAGGGTAGCTACTATTGTTATAGATACCATCGCTAGAAAGCCATAATGCATTAAGCGAACAGGGATTCCGACAGAACGAGCTTGTATTGGGTCAAAGGTATGTAATAGAAAGTCTCGTCTTTTTATGGTTACTAGAATCGTGACTGAGCTGGAAATCAAAAAAGAGATTATCAAGTCTTCAATGCTTATGCCTAGTATATTTCCAAATAATATATGATCGAGGTGTACTTCGGTAGATATTTTTGTGTATAAAACAATGCCAAATCCAAACATCCCTGAAAAAACTATACCCATCGCAGTGTCTTGTTTGACCCTGCTATTCTCACTTAAAAACCCTGATGCAATTGCACAAACCATACCAGAGCAAAAGGCCCCAATTAATAATGGTATATGTAGCAAGTATGATATTATTATTCCTGGAAGAACGGCATGACTTATTGCATCCCCCATGAGCGACCAGCCTTTAAGCACCAAAAAGCACGAAAGTAGAGCTGTAGGGATTGATATTATAGCCGCTATTAAGAAAGCGTTAATCATAAAACTATATTGGAATGGAGCAGTTAATATGTCAGCCATGATTGGAGTCTGCTTCTAAAGTCGCTTGGCGTCTGGAATTAATATATCCATGTTTTGGTGCAAAGAAAAAAGTAAAAATAAATATTAAGGTCAATATCGAAACAATTATTCCACCAGTAGCACCATCTAGAAAATAGCTAATATAAGCACCAAGAAAGCTACTTAACGTGCCAATAAAAACACTTACTATCAGTAATCTTGGAAACCTATCTGTAAGTAAATAGGCGGTGGCTCCAGGTGTAACAACCATGGCAATTACTAGAAACGCACCAACAGTTTGAAGGGCCGCAACACAAGAAGCAGTAAGTATTGTAAAAAATAGTGCCTTCAGTAAATTTGGACTTAAACCGATAGATCTAGCATGGGTTTCATCAAAAAATGTAACCATAAAATCTTTCCATTTTGCTGTTAAAATGAAAAGAGACACAAAGCCAATTATTGCTAATTGGAATGTATCTGTGGGTGTTATTGCCAGGATATTACCCATTGTAATTGTTTGGATGCTTACAGACATTGGCGATAATGATATCATGAACAGACCGAGGCCAAAGAACGAGGTAAAAATAATTCCTATTATTGCGTCTTCTTTGAGCTTAGAGCGGTGTTGCAAAAAAAGTATTGAACATGCTGCAAGTCCGCCAGCAACGAAGGCGCCAAGAGCAAATGGTAATCCTAACACATATGCTCCGGCTACGCCTGGTACTATTGAATGGCTGAGAGCATCGCCAATGAGAGACCACCCCTTCAACATCAAGTAAGCTGATAGAAAGGCACATACGCCTCCTACTAAGGAGCTGACCCACATGGCGTTTATCATGTATTGATAAGAAAACGGCTCTATTAATGCGTCAAACATCTTTACCGTTTTTCTTGTCGCTATCGTAAAGCACGAAGGGGCGCTCATCATCCGAAATTACGCGAACTTCGCGCCTGTCGTCGTCGTCATGAAGGTCTGTTCCGCTCAGAACAAAATGCCTAAGAACCCCACCAAATGCGAGCTCCAAATTTTGACGTGTAAAGGTATTTTCAGTCTTTCCATAGGCCAAAACCGTTTCCTTGATTAAAATTGTTCTGTCGCAAAATTCTGGGACGGACCCAAGGTTATGAGTGGAAACAAGCATTATTTTGCCTTCTTTTCGCATTTCCCCAAGAAGTTCGATTATGGCTGTTTCTGTCTTTACATCTACACCCGTGAAGGGTTCATCTAGCAAAATAACCTGACTTTTTTGTGCTAATGCACGCGCTAGAAAAACTCTTTTTCTTTGACCACCAGATAATTCACCGATTTGTCGGTCTTTAAAATCGGCCATTCCAACACGATTTAAAGCATAATCAACTTCTAATATGTCATTTGGGGTCGTTTTTCGAAAAAACCCCATATGGCCATATCGACCCATCATAACGACATCTCGCACTAGCACGGGAAATGACCAATCCACTTCCTCTGCTTGCGGTACGTATGCGATACTATTCCCTTTAAGTGCGGATTTTACTGATTGGCCGAGAATTGATATCTCACCCTTTATTGTTGGCATAAAACCCATAAGTGCTTTGAACAAAGTTGATTTTCCTGCTCCGTTAACTCCTACTAATGCTGTTATTGTGCCTTGAGGTATTTCAAAGGAAACATTGCGTAAAGCCGTATTCCCGTTGTTGTACGTTACGGTTAAATCACTGGTTATTATGCCAGGTTTTTCTTCGTTCATTTGGCTATCCTTTATTGGTTCCAGGGACCGTTACTGGGATAAGCCCGCGACTATTGTTTCGGACGTTACTTTCAAAAGATCAAGGTAGGTTGGCACTGGCCCATCTGCTTTTGTGAGGCTATCAACATATAAAACGCCTCCGTATGCTGCTCCGGTTTCTCGCGATATTTGTTGAGCAGGCGCTTGAGAGACTGTGCTTTCGCAAAACACAGTGGGAATATTATATTTTTCCACACTGTCAATGACCCTCTTCACTTGTTTAGGAGTTCCTTGCGCACCAGCGTTTATTGGCCACAGATACAACTCGTTCATCTGAAAATCTCTAACTAAATAACTAAATGCCCCCTCACAGGATACTAACCATCTTTTTTCTTTTGGAACCGCTAGTATGGCGCTCTTTAATGGTAAAATTGTGTCCCTGATCTGACGTTTGTACGCTTCTGCGTTTCTATTGTACGCTTCTGCGTTTACAGGGTCGTATTTTATAAACCCATTTCTTATATTATCGACATAAATTAATGAACTATCGAGGCTCATCCACGCATGTGGATTTGGTTTCCCAGCATATTCCCCGTCTCTAATATCTATTGGATCTATACCTTCTGTCAGGGTAACGCTTGGAACACTCGAAAGATTTGAAAAAAACTGGTCAAACCAAAGCTCTAAGTTTAGGCCATTCCAGAGTATTAAATCAGCATCTTGTGCTTTAACAATATCTCTTGGTGTAGGGCTATATCCGTGAATTTCTGCTCCAGCTTTCGTTATGGATTCAACTATCGCGGCATCTCCGGCCACATTTCTCGCCATGTCAGCGATCACAGTAAAAGTAGTAACTGCTTTAAATTTATCTGCTAAAAGGTGGCAGGGCGAAATAATACAAAAAACTAGTGCTCCGTATGCTATACAGCATGAATGGATCTTTTTGATAATTCTCACTGGCTCGTCTCCAAATCAACTTAGCTTGTCAATACATAGAAAAATCTGAAAGCTTGTCAATGCAATTGATAATCATTATCAAGTTATTTTTCATTTAATTTATAGTGAGTTTTATGATTGAAAGTCTGATCCCTCCTTGATCAGGATTTTTTTTAACTCATCCAAGTGCTTGCTGTCTTGATCTGGGTAACTTTCAAGTTCACTTGCTGTTTTCTCTGCTATATTGGCTGATAAGACTTTTAGCTTCATGCCAGTTTGAAGTGCTTTAATGTAGGTTCTGGCTGCCCGTTCAAAATAGTACATACGATTAAAAGTTTCTGGTACATTACTGCCAATTACCAAAATACCATGGTTACCCATGATCATCACCTTTTTCTTTTTATCTGAGAAAAGTGCTGCACATCTTTCGCCCTCTTCTTCAAAGGCTAAGCCACCATAATCATCATCTATTATTACTCTATTGAAAAACATTGCAGAATTCTGATCTACTGGAGGAAGATTGCTATCTTTTAAGCTTGCCAAAACGGTTGCGTATTCCGAGTGTACGTGCATTGCACACTTGGCATGTGGGCACAACCTATGCAGAGAGCCGTGTAAACCCCACGCAGTTGGATCTGGTGCGTTAGGTAGGTTCATTGTATCTGGGTTTTTTGTGTCCAGTTCTAGTAAATCACTGGCCTTAATTCTCGAGAAATGAACCATTTTGGGATTAACTAAAAACCTGGTTCCATCATTGCTAACTGCAAGTGAAAAATGATTAGCTACAGCTTCATGCATATCAAGCCTCGCAGTCCATTGAAAAGCTGCAGCTAAATCTACGCGTTCTGACCAAAAGTTTAAGTTAGATTTTACTCCGGCCACAGCCATACTTTTCTCCTTTTAAAACACTTTAACGGCAATGTAAAAAGAGACAAGTTCTTAAGAGATTTTACCGTAATTATTGACGTTTGATTGTACCGAAAGACGTGACATTTAGTGAGAAATTGAGTATACTAAATCAAATAATAAAAAAGGGGACATTAATGTCCAAAAGCGAGCAAGACACCCAACAATATGATGCTGAATCTATCAAGGTTCTCAGAGGCTTAGAGGCTGTTCGAAAAAGACCTGGGATGTATATAGGTGATACAGACGATGGGTCAGGCTTACATCATATGGTCTACGAAGTTGTTGATAATGGGATAGATGAGGCCCTTGCCAAACATGCGGATTATGTAGAGGTTAAAATTTGTTCTGACAACAGCGTTTCGGTTAGAGACAACGGCAGAGGTATCCCAGTTGATATTCATGAAGAGGAGGGGGTATCAGCTGCAGAAGTAATCATGACACAGCTCCATGCAGGGGGTAAATTTGATGGTAATTCTTACAAAGTGTCCGGTGGACTTCATGGTGTTGGTGTATCTGTTGTAAATGCATTATCTGTATGGCTAGAGCTTCGAGTATGGCGTAATGGAAAAGAGCATTTTGCACGATTTGAGCATGGCGAAACAGTTGAACATCTAAAGGTTATAGGAGAAGCCAGCCTAGAAAGAGGAACAGAAGTTAGGTTTTTGGCGTCTACTGACACCTTTTCTAATCTAGAGTATTCATTTGAAATACTGGAGAAGCGTCTTCGTGAACTCGCATTTCTAAATTCTGGGGTAAAGATCATACTAATCGATGAGCGACCCGCCGAAGTTCGGAAAGCAGAGCTTTTTTATGAAGGGGGGGTAAAAGAGTTTGTGAAATACTTGGACCGCTCCAAGGCCTCAATAATGCAAGAGCCTATTTTCTTTGTCGGTGAACGTGATGAAATTGGCGTTGAGGTGGCCATGTGGTGGAACGATAGTTATCATGAAAATGTTTTACCATTTACTAATAACATACCCCAAAGGGATGGCGGAACCCATATGGCCGGTTT
Source organism: Paracoccaceae bacterium (assembly GCA_002682975.1). The sequence goes on along the minus strand of NYSJ01000077.1, from coordinate 8,359 downwards.
CAGAGGGGCGCTAACCAGGACGATAAACAACTACGCTCAATCCAGTGGCATAGCAAAAAAAGAGAAGATTAATTTTACGGGTGATGATGCGCGGGAAGGCCTTACATGTGTTCTTTCCGTGAAAGTACCAGACCCAAAATTTAGTTCACAAACTAAGGATAAGCTTGTTTCATCTGAAGTTCGCCCTGCTGTAGAAGGTTTAATGAATGAAAAGCTTTCTGAGTGGTTTGAAGAAAACCCGAACGAGGCAAAAGTAATAGTTGGCAAAATTATTGAGGCTGCTTTAGCTAGAGAAGCTGCTCGTAAAGCACGTGAGCTAACACGTCGTAAAACGGCAATGGACGTCAATTATTTGGCTGGAAAGTTAAAAGACTGTTCTGAGAAAGATCCTTCAAAGGCAGAAGTTTTTCTGGTGGAGGGTGACTCAGCTGGAGGCTCAGCACAAACTGGAAGAGATCGTCTTACTCAGGCAATTTTACCCTTAAAAGGTAAAATTCTTAATGTAGAGCGTGCTCGTTTTGATCGTATGCTTGCCAGTCAAGAAATTGGTAACTTAGTAATGGCACTAGGAACTGGTATTGGACGAGACGAATTTAATATAGATAAATTGAGATATCACAAAATAATAATAATGACTGATGCAGACGTTGACGGGGCTCATATTAGAACTCTTTTGCTTACTTTCTTTTATCGTCAAATGCCTGAATTAGTCCAGGGAGGGTTTTTGTATATTGCACAACCGCCGCTGTTTAAGGTTTCAAGAGGTAAATCAGAAGTTTATCTTAAGGATCAATCTGCTCTGGAGGATTTTCTTATCCAGCAGGGCAGTGAAGGCAGTATTCTGCGATTAAGTGACGACTCTGAAATTTCTTCTAAGGATCTAATTCGAGTTGTTGAAGAAGCACGTCAGCTCAAAAGAGTATTGGAGGCTTTTCCGACACATTACCCTCGCCATATTTTGGAGCAAGCAGCAATCGCTGGGGCTTTTGTGCCTGGCGTGGTTGAAAAGGATTTACAAGGAACGGCTGATAAAGTTGCCGAACGCTTAAATCTTATAGCATTAGAATACGAAAAGGGATGGAAAGGGCGTCAAACACAAGATCACGGTATAAAGCTTACTCGCATATTAAGAGGCGTCGAGGAAATGCGAACGCTTGACGGGCCGATGTTAAGGTCTGGGGAAGCTAGAAAGACAGGTAGCTTAACGGATAGTCTGAAAGAGGTATATGGCAAACCTGCAAAATTACTTCGTAAAGACCGATCGCAGCCTATTCGTGGTCCATTAGACCTCCTGGAATCTATTTTTGTTGAAGGTGAAAAGGGTCTGAACTTACAGCGGTACAAAGGTTTGGGGGAGATGAACCCTGATCAATTATGGGAAACCACGCTTGATCCTGATGCAAGAACGCTCTTGCAGGTAAAAATAGATGATGCGGCAGAAGCCGATGATCTCTTCACGCGTTTAATGGGGGAGGTGGTTGAGCCACGACGGGAATTTATCCAACAAAATGCACTGACAGTCGAAAATCTTGATTTTTAATATATAAGTTTTTTCACCACTGCTGAAAGTTCTTCTATATCTTTTCCTGTGGTTGACCATGAACATACAAAACGTCCGGTCAAAGATTCGTCTAAGTCCCCTTCGAAGCTGCCATTTCTTAAGTAATACCTTACTCCAGATTGTAAAAGCTGTTGATGCATTCTACGGGGCATATCTGCAAAAATTATATTTGCATCGGGTTGGTGATGCAATTTTACGTACGATAAAGAGCTCAATAAGGCAGCCAAGTTTTTTGCACTGGAATTTGCTGATTTGGCTAAATCAAGCCAAAGATCATTTTCTAAATAACCAAGCATTTGTGCTGACAGGTATCTATTTTTGGAGAACAGATGTCCTGCTCTCTTTCTTCGTAATTCAAACTCTCTGGCATGTTTATTGTTGAAGAAAATTACGGCCTCTACTCCCATTAAACCATTTTTAGTACACCCAAACGTTACAGCATCTACTCCCGCTTTCCAGGTCATTTCTGCTGCTGTACAATTGAGCGCTGAAAGAGCATTTCCAAATCTTGCTCCATCCATATGGAGCTTAGAATTAAATTTAGATTTTATTTCAGAAATTTGATGAATTTCCTGTAAGCTGTAGCACCGTCCTTTTTCTGTAACTTGTGTTATTGAAATTGGGCCACGCTGTGGTCCATGTATACCTCTAGTTTCTTCAGATAATATTGTAGCGTTAAGTTCAGAAGGATTAATTTTGTCGGTTTGCCCAACTAAAGTAAGTTTTGCTCCTCCAGTAAAAAATTCCGGAGCATTGCATTCGTCTTGATGTAGATGGGATACTGGTGAGCAAAAAATAGTATCCCAAGGATTAGAGAGGCAGGCTAATGCTAATGAATTTGCCGCTGTGCCTGTGGAAACTAAGAAAACTGTTGCCTCATCTTTTTCAAAAATATTTTTGATACGATCAGATAGTTCGTGCATATATTCATCTTCGCCATAACTAATTTGATACCCATCATTTACTGCCTTTATCTTTTCTATAATTTGGGGCGGAACAGGGCTTGTGTTGTCTGACGCAAAATTCATGTTGGTTCCAAAATTATATGATTTTCCCAATCATTTTCGTTTACAGATTTCTCTGAAACAGTAGCTCCCTGAATTGAAATACCAGAGCGATGGACAGACTCAGTATTTCCTGTCAACAATGGGTGCCAATCCGGTAATGGTTTATTTTCGTAAAGTAACTTGTACGCACAGGTGGATGGGAGCCAATAAGCATTTTGTTTGATCGTATTCGGAGTAAGCTTAATGCATTCTGGGACGAAATCTTGACGATTTGTATAGTCAGTACAAAGGCAATCTTTATCATTAAAAAGCCTGCATGCTATTCTTGTTAGGAAAACCTCTCCTGACTCTTCGTCTTCTATTTTGTTAAGGCAGCATTTCCCGCAACCATCACAAAGGGCTTCCCATTCTAAGGCATTCAAATTGTTTAATGATTTCTTTTCCCAAAACTTGTAAGCAAATTTTGGGTCGTTCTTCTTTTTATCTATCATGTTTTACATAGAATCTCTTTAGCTTTTTCACAATCTGATGCCATTTGCTTGACTAGTATGTCGACAGTATCAAAACTCAATTCAGGCCTTAAATACTCTACGAGCGCTATTGAAACTTGAGCTCCATAAATATCACCAGAAAAATCAAAAATGTAAGTTTCTAAATTCGGAGTATTCTTACCAAACATTGGTCTTACCCCTATAGAAGCAGCACCCTTGAAGCTCCCTTTATATGGTCCGTCTAAAATATCAATCAAGACAGCATAAACGCCAAGTTTGGGAAGATGTAATTCGTGCAATTCCATGTTTGCGGTTGGATAGCCTAAAATACGGCCGCGCTGTTCTCCTCCAATTATAGGCCCTTCAATTCTGTGCCAATGTCCTAACTGAATTGCCGCTTCTTTGGGCTTTCCGTCTGATAATAGGTGCCTTATCGATGTTGATGATAGTTCACCATGATCACCCTTAATTAATTCAAGTGTAGTAACTCCAAAGCCAAGGTTGGCACCCAAATCTTTTAAAATTTGTACATTACCTTTTCTGCCTCTTCCAAAACAAAAGTCTTGGCCAACCAAAACATGTTGCAATTTTAAGCCATCAGATAATACTTTACGCGCGAATTCTTCAGGATTTAGTTTTGATATCTGAGCGTTAAAGTTTAGCTCGTATAGTTTTTCCACACCTAGCTTTTCCAGCCTAGTTGCTTTTGCAGCGGGGCTCATTAACCGAAATGTAGGAGCATCAGGAGCAAAGTAGCTCCTTGGATGAGGTTCGAAAGTTACAACCCCTACCGGTGCGCGCAAATCTTTTGCAATACTGTGAACTTTTTTTAGAACCGCCTGATGCCCTAAATGTACGCCATCAAAGTTACCAATTGCTGCAACGGCATTGGTATCGCTAGGTTCCACATACTGGTAGTCTCTAATTATTCTCATAATGAATGCATTAGCGCCAGTCGGGCAGTGGTGCAAGATAGCTTGAAATTAATAGTACAGATGATTAATCAAATTTACGGCTAGGTGCTAATACCATGGCCTCGCCCACAAGAACATTTTTACCATCTACTTCACACTTACAATCAAGTTTTACTCTACGCTTGTCAATTTGAATATCCGTAACTTTAACCTCAGCATAAACAAGGTCACCCGGTCTAACTGGCGCCAGAAACTTCAATGATTGGCTCATATAAATCGCACCGTGACCTGGCAACTGCTCTCCGATAACGGCTGAAATCAATCCAGCTGTTAACATTCCATGGGCAATTCTACCCTCAAAGATTGTATCCTGGGCATAGTCATCATCTAAATGTACTGGATTATGGTCAGTACTGACTTCGGCAAACATCTCAATATCTTTATCGGTGACGTACTTTTGCAGATAACGGGTCATTCCCATTTCTATATCTTCAATGCAAATTGTTCCGCGTGGCTGATTATCTAGCATGTTATTCTTACTCCAAGACGAAATATTGCTACTCATCCATTAAAACTAGTGTAACTTTATTACTTTGCAAATGCAGAAAATCAAGTTAAATTTAACATGTGCGCATACTTAATTTTAAGTTTGAGCTAACGTAGATAGCCAATACTGTAGGTGCATGTTACTTTTTGTTCTGAAAGGTACTGATTTAATGCTTCTGGATTTGGGTTAATCGATGTTTTAGTTTCTTTCGCAGCTAAACCACCTGTTATAAATAAGCTATCAATTCCTTCGGAGTTGGCGCCTTCTATATCAGTGTTGATTCCATCACCGATAGCTAAAATCTTTTTGTCAGTAATTTTTGTATTAAGATCTGCCATTCGTAACCTGGCCAAATCATAAATAGCACTATGTGGTTTGCCAAAATACAAACTTTCTCCACCCATTTCAGTATACATTTTAGCAAGAGCGCCTGCGCACCACTGTCTAACTGATCCACGGTCTACAACTATGTCAGGGTTTGCACACAAAAACTTCATCCCTTGGTCTATAGCGAATAAAAAAATCTCTCTATTTACTACTGGATCTGCAGATCCATCGAAAGGTCCGGTGCAAACGATACCTTCAGCATCATTTATAGATACTTGATCAACTTCAATTGGTGACTTGATAATAGATATGGGATCGAAGAATAATTGATCGCGAGGTTCCCCAATGAAAAAAACCTTTTTTCCTACTACGCCTGTAAACATTGCTGCTCTAGCGCTATCACCTGAAGTTGCAACCGTATCGAAGCATGTCGCTGGAACATTCAAATGATGAAGTTGCTTTTCGACACCAACTCTTGGTTTTGGTGAGTTTGTAAGCAACACAACCTTTCCACCTGTTTCTCTATATTTTATTAGTGCTTCTACAGCAGATTTATAGGCTGTAATTCCGTTATGGACACATCCCCAAAGATCAACAAATAAAGCATCGTATTGATGGGCTATCTCATCCAGGCTATTTATTATCAGTGTCACTGTTGCCACCTAGTTGGTTAAATTTCCTAAATGTTTATAATTTTAGTTGTGGTATTATTTGCTTTTTACGACTGACGATACCAGGTAAAACTATAGTGTCTCCTCCACTGATTTTACCAAAAGACTTTTCAGTAATTTCTTTTACTAACTCGTTTGGTATAAAAAGGGTTGCCTCTTCTTTCAATATATCAATGACGAAGAATAAAATCTGATCAACACCCTCTTTTTCTTCAATTTCTTCCATTGCTTTAAGCAGGGATTTTTTTCTTTTAAGAATTTCAGCAGGTTTAGTGGTTTCCAATACTGATATACGCAGCTTTTTATCCCCTACATTATATTTTTTTGAATCCATTAAAATTAATTCTGGATCCGTATAGTTTGAAACATCTGATTTTGCTGTGAAGAGTTGGGAGGCATATGACTTCATATCAATGCCTAAGTCCTTTGCTAATTTTTTAGCAATTGATTTGTCTAAATCTGTTGTTGTTGGACTGCGAAATTCGAGAGTGTCCGATAAAATACAGCTCAACGCAGCTCCCTTTATCATTGTTGGCATTTTGGTGGTGATATCAGCTCCCATTATTTCTATCATAACCGTTGCAGTGCAGGCTAACGGCCGGATGACTACATCAATTGGGTGTTTCGTTTGTAAGCCACCAACCAGCTTATGATGGTCAATTATTGTCTGAATCTCGCAGTCATTGATATTTTCAGGTAACTCATCAGGGTTATTTGTATCAACTATTACAACCGAGCTTCCACTGTCCAATTTGTCAATTATTTGAGGTATCTGTATTCCCCAATAATTTAGCATGAAAAGTGCTTCGCTATTTGGTTTTCCTAGCAGAACAGGCTCTGTATCAATATTTTTAATATGTTTAAGATACCAGGCCCAAATAATCGGTGATCCTGTAGAGTCTGTATCTGGTGATTTATGCCCAAACACCATAACCGACATAATATGATCCTTTTTAATATTTCCGTAGGGTCACGCCCTTGGCTCGTTTCATTTTAAAGGTTTTTAATCTCGAATAAAAATGGGAGCCTCTAACGTAGAACTTTCAGGCTGATACTTATAGCCTCCTAAATCAAATTCCAACAATGAATTTGGATCATTAATGCGATTTTCCATAATGTAGCGTGCCATCGCCCCTCTGGCCTTTTTTGCATAAAAGCTGATAACTTTCAGTCCTTTCTCTGTATTTTCATAAAAGGTTGGAGTAATAATTTTCATATTTACAATATTTGGAGCTACGGATCCAAAATATTCTTGGCTTGCGCAATTTACCAGAAATTTAGAACTTGTTTCTTTTGCAGTTTCGTTGAGCGCACATGACACTCGGGACTTCCAAAAATCATGAAGAGATGTATGATCACGGATATTAAACTTGCTTCCCATTTCAAGTCGATATGGCTCGATTTCATCAAAAGGACGAAGAATGCCATACAAACCAGAGAGTATACGTAAGTGGTCTTGCGCCCAACGCAATCCATCTGAATTCAGGGTCGCAGCATCAAATCCTTGGTACGTATCACCGGCAAAAGCAAAAACAGCAGCTTTTTTATCCTGATGTCCAAAAGACTTAAAACGCTCCAAATTTAAATCAGCCAGTTTTTCACTAATTTTCATTATTGAAATTAGTCCATCCTTGCCTAGGTTTGACGCAATCTGAGCCAAATCATGTGCTTCGTTGGAAAATTGGGGTACCGATGTCACTTCTGCATCAATTGGTGACATATCAAGTTTTTTTGCGGGTGATACGACTACTAACATTTAAACTCCAAGCATTAAAAAGTTTATTTAGGTCTCTTTAACCAATACGTCCAGTTTCATGATACACAAACTACTTTGCATGGCATGGCATTTCAAATGGAATATCAAATTTATATTTAAAGACTAATTTAATAATAATTCTGGTAAAATGTAATCTCTCAACGAAATCAAAATTACAAATGCAACTAACGGAGCTAGATCAAGAGGTCTGGTGTCCGGTAGTATGTTTCTTATGGGACTATAGATCGGCTCCAATAGTTTATTCAACCCCAGCCACAGCTGTGTTACAATCGGTTGACGTAAATTTAAAATCTGAAAGGAAATAAGCCAGCTAAAAATAATGTGTACGACCATTATAAAAAAGGCCGCATCCAGTATTAAGCGTAAAGGTCCATAAATTGCCATCATAAGTGTTACTCTTTCATCTACACTTACTACTTAGGCAACAATTCAAGTATCGGCAAGTACAAGAGTTTATTGCTATTTAATTTTTTTATTTTGCTTTTTTGTAGGCTTTTCCGAGTCAGCTTTGTTTGCTGGAACGTCCATCTTTATTTCTCCAGCTAGAAATGGAAGTAAATCGTCGCTTACAGTGAAATTTGTTGTCTCTTGTGGTGGGACTTTCCATTCTAACGAATCCATAGCGGAACAATTTGCGCAGATTGGTTCCCAATCCGTATTAGCGGTATTACATGTTTCGCATATCCATTGCGGCCCACGTTTTGCTGTAATTGCAAGGTTTAACAAGTTACGTATTGTTTCGTCATCTCCTCCTTTACCTTTCTCAGTTACCGCCATGAGAGTAAGTACTCTAGTATCCTGGTCCTCCGTTAGTATCTTTTTAAGTACCCTATGGGCCATTGGAAAGTTTTCCTGTTTCAAATATAGCTCCGATAGAGAAATTTTAGATTCCAAATGATCAGGATTTAACCTACAAAGTTTCTGCAATCTTTTGATAAATGACCCATTTCGCCACACTTTTTGCATGCTCCTCTAGCGAGCGAGCTATTCGATTTATTTAGATTTTTTTGCTTGACGTTTTTCAGAATGTCCTGAAAGACATCATTTTCTAAATCTAAAGTTTT
>NYSJ01000097.1 GCA_002682975.1 Paracoccaceae bacterium | reverse complement strand
TCCTGTACAATTGAAAAAATGGCCTAAGAACGATCGTCAATCACGTATTGTTGTAATTGCAAGAAACATATCAAAACTTCAGTTACAGAGAAGCTTAGATATGCTCAGAATTAAAGCTAATGATTAAGTTCAAGCAATTTAATTGTCTGCAATCGCACCTTTTTTTATACCTTTTACAGCGTTAGCAAATGCACGAGAAACTATTCTGTTATCCTTATCTCTTTCCAGTGTTTCAGTAAGTTTCGACTTAATACCATCTACAACCTCAGAACTTAATTCATTAAGAGCACCGATGACCGATGGTCCCAATGAGTTAATAGCCCAATACTCCTCGAAACTTTTAAACGATCGTTCTACGTGAAATGTTGATGTTTCTACTTCAGTCATTCCAATATTTTTCCAGAGCTTTTTCATTTCTGATTTTTGTGACGCCTCTGGACTTGGAGGTAATGGGTACTTAATACCCATCTCTCTCATGATTTTATGCATGGGCTCCATCGGTAAACCACCAGAAATCACGTCCCAAGCGTATGCTGCTAATATACCACCTGGTTTTGTGACCCTTTCCATTTCTATTACTCCTTTTTTAGGGTCTGGTACGAAAAATATAACTAATGCCATTAATGAAACATCAAATTTTTCGTTTTGATAAGGTAAGTCCATCGAGTCGCCGACTTCAAAACTGGATGAAACATTAATTTTTCGGCTACGAGCAAACTCAATTTGAGCAGGTGAAGGATCAATTCCAGATACACTCGATGGACTACATAGCTCATCAATCTGGACTGAAAAAGCGCCATTCCCACATCCGACATCTAAGAAATCCAATGAGTTTGGGAATCTAACCCAGTCGATAAATTGTGTACCAACTTTGCGAGACCATACACCCATATAACGCTCGTAGGCCTCACCATCATTAAAAATAATTCCAGATATATCGTCGGACATAGTGAACACTCTTTTTAGTTTTTATCTATATTTCAGAGTAAGTTAAGTTAAGAAATTTTATTATTCAATAACGCGCTAGAAAAAGTTCAAAATACGATGTATCCAATTATACAGTTTAACGAACAATATAAAATATTTCTGAACTGGACATGTAAAATTGAATCCTGGGATTTTTCTGGCGCTTTTGGGTACGTTAATTTTAACACCTGATGCACTATTTATGCGGTTATCTGAGCTCAGTGGCGGGGAAATGGTAGCTTGGCGGGCAACTCAGGGCGGCAGTATTTTCTTTTTAATAGGCCTTTTACCATTTATTTGGCCTAGAAGTGAGGTGAAACCAAAAATATGGCGTAAAAGCTTCTTGGCCCTTATTTTAGTTCAAATGGCAAATGTTTTTTGTTTTGCATATGGTATTTTCTTGGCTCCTGTAGCGATTGTTCTAATTGCAGTGGCAACCGTCCCGGTATTCTCGATTATTTTGGGAGCCATAGTACTTAAGGAAGTGGTAGATTTTAAAACTTGGCTGATCGTAATTGTGGTATTTTTGGGCGTAGGACTATCGGCAGTTGGTGATGTTAAATCAAATGACTTATATAATCGCTCAACAGCTCTTGGCGGTCTATGTGGCCTTGTAGTTGCTTTTAGTTTAGCCTGTAATTTCGTTATTATAAGAAAAGACAAAGATGTAGCATTCCCCCTCGCCCTAGGAACGGGTGGAATAATTTGCGGGCTTATAGCATTTTCTTTTTGGCCAAGTGCCTTGGAAATTAAGCCAAATAGTTTGTTCTATATATCAATAACGGGATTAATAATTCTTCCTATATCATTCATATTACTATCTAAAGCCGCAAGAGTGACGCCTGCATCAAACGTCAGTATTATTATGCTTTTAGAAACAATATTGGGACCTTTATGGGTATGGGTTTTTATAAGTGAAAGCCCCCAACTTTTAACAATCTTAGGTGGAGCTATCGTCATTTCAGCCCTAGTTTATTTTTTTTCCATTAAATTTACGGAAATGGCATAGAAAAACTCTTTGATTAATTTGAATATAGAAAAGTACACTTACTGTACTTGTTCAAATATTCGTTTTTATTCTCATTAGTTTCATAAAAAAATCGGAGAATTAAAATGACTGTTAGAATGACTTATGTAAATTATAAAGAAGAGGTCGCCATGAGTATAATGAGAAATGGTGAAGATCGAACAACAAATCTTAAGGCCGCTGTAGAAAGTTCTGGAGGACAGTTTCTAGGTTATTATGGCCTGATTGGTCAAGACTATGAAGTTGTCGTGATCAGTAACTTTGAAAAGCAAACTGACTACATGGCCCTTGTGATGTCTGCATATCTTGGAGGAGCAGTTAGTGATATTAAGACTGTTACCTGCTGGACGGGGGCAGAGTTAGTTACCTCATCTAAGAAAATACCAGAAGTTTCATATACCGTTCCCAAATCATAAGGTGAGAAAATCAAAATGAGTGAATTTGAAATATTAGAAATTAACAACTTAAATTACATTAACAATGCTATGTTTATGGTTGCTTTAGCGATATTAATATTCATTGCACTTAGAGCGGCCAGAGTTACTAATGAGTCCGGAGGAAATATAGCTGCAAAAATATTAACATCAATTTTTGGTCTTTTTGTTGCCTTTTTTAGCCTTCAATTAGCAGGATGGAGAGTCCTGTTTGATACTAATACAGCAGCCAGATTAGCGGAGGTACAAGAAAGTGGCACCAGCCTATCAATTCAGGGAACTGCTTGGCTTCAAAACTCCGGTATTACTAGTGGCGATTATTTAATGGAACCACCGATGTTTGCTGACATACCATCAGTACTTCTTACATTAGTAGTTTTGCTCATGATTTTAGGCACAACCTGGGGGCCACGAATTAAAATGGGTGTAGGTAACTAAGTTCATATTTTAAAAATTAACTGTTACTTCCCAATTTGCAGACATGTTCTGCGTTAGTACTTTCTTCATAGTATGAAAATGATTATCCGTTAGAAATACATAGGCGTCCCTAGATAAATCTAGCGACGCCTATGCAAACCAATCGGGAAAATCAAAACCTCAATATAGGTCACCCTACATATCCGCATTTTGGATGACTTACATCTACCAGAATGCCGAAACCGTAGCGGAGAATGGAAGTAAACTTCCAAGCCCTTGCCAGCTTCTGTCTCGATGGTGGCAGTAATGAATTACTTTCCCCCCAACTAGCTTACTACCTTTATAAAACACAAATTATGTTATTCAAATCAAAAGAAATCTTCCCACAGAGTTATCCTCAATAAAACTGCACTTATCCCCAATTCAATTCACAAAAAGTACAAATGTGAAGGTAAATTCTAATCAAATTATCATAATATCGATTCGTGCAAGGCCCTTACAAGAAGAACGCTATCATCTTTCAGTTCTTCTTAGATGAGACATTCTTTTAATTATTTCCTTCTCAAGAATATTTGTTTCATAGGGCTTCATTTTTTTCCATCGCTGACATTCTGATCTGGTACGGCCACAACCCAAACACCATCCATTCTGCCCTGAAAAATCACATATATCGATACATGGACTTTTACGTTTTTTCACTTTTTGTCCTTATGCTTAGTTTTTACCAAGTCTGCTTATTCAAGAGCGTCCCTGACAGCTAAGATATCGTTACCTTCAATATCATCAATACGTTTTGCAATACGCCATGTTTCTATTGTACCATCTTCTTTATGGGCGGTAATAACTTTCTCTACTGGAGGACAATCTGACTCGTGACAAGTAGGCTCTGTGGCTATAAGTGTGATGTTTTCGGGAATTTCAAAATAATCATAAATGATATTGTTTTTAATTCAAATTATAGTAACTAGCTTAGGCTAATAGATTTGAATATAATTAGAGAAGGCATAAATAATGGAAAATAGTGAATTCAAATTCTTGGGTCAAAAAGCTGAAAGCACTACCTTAGTAATTGGGCTACTTTTGATACTATTCGGAGTATTTGTTAGCATTATCAGCCAGAGCCAGTCCTTGACGTCATTCATCCCGTCCATTCTTGGCTTGCCATTATTCCTGTCGGGTTTTGCGGCCATACTGTTTAAAAGTAAAAAGTCCTTGTTTATGCATATTGCTGTTATTTTCGGCCTCATTATTTTCGTTGCTGGTTTAGATATTTTCAGAAGTGTTACTAATGGTGAATTTTTAACACAAAGTTTTTGGGCTGACGTCTCTAAACTTGTGCTATTAGTATCTGGAGGGATTCATACTTATATTTGTGTTCAATCATTTAGATTCATAAGAAAGCAACGCACTGCTAACCAGGCATGAACGTTAAATTTAGTAGAGCCTAAAATCCTTGTATAAGGAAACTACTTAATTATAGATTATTTAGCCCATATATCTAATAAGAATTAAAAGGTTTTTAACGAAATAACTTATGCCCATAAGGTATCTTTATGAAAAATTTTACACATAAACTTATCTTCATGACTGATCTCCACATTACAAGTCCAGGAAAAACAATTATTGGCCTTGATCCAATTGAACGCTTCCGCCTTTGCTTAGCCCATGCATTTAAAAACCATCCAGATGCTGATGGTCTAATCTTAATGGGTGACCTCACACACGACGGGACAGAGGAACAATACGAACTTTTTAAAAGAACTACTATCGATATGCCTTGGCCCTTGCATATGACTATCGGCAACCACGATCTTCGGGCAAATTTCAAAAATATTTTTCCAGAAGCGGCCACTAATAAAAATGGATTTATTCAGCACAGCGTAACTATTGGTGATCATACAGTTATATTAATGGATACTAACGACACAACAATTGCACCTTATCATGGAGGCAACCTTTGTAAGCATCGTTTAAGTTGGCTTGAAGCTGAGTTAAGAAACAAAAGAGACCAGAGCGTTATAGTAGCTATGCATCATCCGCCTTTTGTTACGGGTTTTCCCGGTATGGATAATATTGGATTGAATAATAGTAATGGTTTCAACAATATCATAAGTGCCAGTCCAGCTGTTTCCATGGTTGTTGCGGGTCATGTACATCGGACGATTTTGGGTGCGTCAGGCGGCAAACCATGCGCAGTACTAAAAAGTCCATGCCATCAAATGCCGCTTGACTTGTATGGAGAAAATTCAGACTCAAGTGTAGACGAACCTGGAGCGTATGGTTTGCTTCTTCTCGGAAAAGATAGTCCAGTACTTTTAACAGAGGATGTCGGGCTTAAAAAATAATACATGAAAGCTTGGAAATAACTTAATTAGAACAGAAACTCTATATAATTAACCAAATTCGGCTAGAACCGTTCCCATCGCACTGCCTATGATTTCACCACCAGACTTAGCAGCTCCTTTAGCTCGCATTGCATGAATTGCTCTATGCGCAGTTTCTTCATCAGGCCACATAGTCATACTGCGTGCGCCTGTATCATCTGTTTTTACAATACGCATGCTAAGCGCACCCGCTGCTTGCATTTCAGGCCAAATTTCTGAGGCAGTTTTTACACCCTCTTCTGGAACGTCCATCGACCAATCTGTAAAAGTAGCGAACATTATCTTCTCCTTTTGTGTTCTTATTAATGATAAATCATAATTAATTTAACAGGCATAGAATATAGTTCTTGTCTATTCTCAATTATTAATACTACATGCTTACAACGTTAATAATCTATTGCTAGTGTAAAAGGTGTACTTCAACACAATAAGCAATGGCCTGGGATGCCAAGGATTTTTGCCCCATGGCTCAGAACTATATTGCTAGATGTGATCAACCAGGAAAGAACGCATCACTCTTTCAGCACCTTCTGGGTCATCTCTGTGCGGCCCATGACCACAACCTTGAAACATCTCGAGCTGTGCATTTTCACCAATG
>NYSJ01000076.1 GCA_002682975.1 Paracoccaceae bacterium | reverse complement strand
GATATTCCTCTTGCTCAAAGACACTTCTATTATCACGCTGGAATGGCTCAGATAATGCAGGCTGAACTTCCAACTCGTTCGCCGATCGGAATATGTGGTCAAATTATTCCATGGAATTTTCCACTTCTAATGCTTTCATGGAAAATAGCTCCTGCCATAGCAATGGGAAATGCTGTGATACTGAAGCCTGCCGAGTATACATCCTTAACAGCTCTTTTATTCGCTGAACTGTGCGTGTCAGCAGGCGTCCCAAATGGTCTAGTAAATATTGTAACTGGCGATGGCAAAGTTGGCGAAATGATTGTTGGCCATAAAGATATCGATAAAATTGCATTTACCGGCTCAACGGAAGTTGGAAAATTAATAAGAGAAAGAACAGCTGGATCGGGTAAATCTTTAACGCTTGAGTTAGGCGGGAAATCCCCATTTATCGTGTTTGATGATGCAGACCTCGATAGCGCTGTAGAAGGCGTTGTTGACGCAATTTGGTTTAACCAAGGACAAGTTTGTTGTGCCGGTTCCCGTCTGTTGGTGCATGAGGCAATTGCAGAACAATTTTATGGAAAACTTAAAGCTAGAATGAAAAATCTACGCTTGGGCGATCCTCTGGATAAGTCCATAGACATGGGTGCCATTATAGATAAAAAACAGCACAAAAAAATTACTCAAATGGTTTCTCAAACGAATGGAAAAGTTTATCAAGCTTCATCCACAGTACCAGAGAGGGGCTGTTTCTTTCCCCCGACCTTAATCACAGACTTGCATACAGCTGATCCACTCATGCAAGAAGAAATTTTTGGCCCAATACTGGTTTGCACAACATTTAGAACCCCTTCTGAAGCCATAGAATTATCAAATAACACTATGTTTGGGCTTGCGGCCTCAATATGGACTGAAAATATTAATTTATCCTTGGAGTTAGCACCAAAAATTAAGGCTGGTGTAATATGGATAAACGGAACAAATATGTTTGACGCTGCTGCTGGGTTTGGCGGCCTAAAGCAAAGTGGTTTTGGCCGAGAGGGTGGATGGGAAGGCCTGTTAGCATACACTAAGCCAAAAAAATACTCTTCAAAAAGCAAGAAAATTCAAACAATTAAAAAACAGAGTATTAAGGATGATTATATTGACCGAACAGCAAAGCTGTATATTGGAGGAAAGCAATGTCGACCAGACAGTGGCTATTCACAGTCAATTTTCGATCATAAAGGAAAACCTTTAACCCAGGTCCCGTTGTCAAACCGCAAAGATATTCGAAACGCCGTGGAGGCGATGAACTCTGCACAAGCTTGGTCACACTCTACCGCACACTTAAGAGCTCAAATACTATATTACATGGCCGAAAACCTATCAGCAAGAAAGGCAGAGTTTGTCAAAACGCTGCAAACATTAACTGGTAAGTCAGGTTCTGAAAATGAGGTTGAATTTAGTATTCAAAGATTATTTTTCTATGCTGCTTGGGCAGATAAATTCGATGGTAGCGCCAGAAACGTGCCTGTAAAAGCCATAGCGCTGGTGATGAACGAACCAATAGGCAATTGTGGCGTTATATGTGATGACAAGTACCCTCTGCTTGGATTTATATCAGCAATGGCGCCTTTATTCGCCACTGGAAATAGATCGATTATTATTCCTTCAGAGCTTTTTTCCCCTGTTGTTACAGACTTCTATCAAGTCTTAGATACCTCAGACGTTCCTCCAGGGTCTGTTAATATAATTACTGGCAAACACAGTGATTTAGCAATCGAAATGGCTAGTCATATGGATATTGAAAGCGTCTGGAGCTTCTCAACTTCTGATATATCTANAGATATAGAAAAAGCATCTTCAAGTAATTTAAAACGCACATGGGTAAACAATGGCTTCACGCGAGACTGGTATAGCGAGGAAGGTTTCGGCAAAGAATTCCTNATAAATTCAACAGAAAACAAAACAATCTGGATACCCTATGGAGAGTAAGTATAAATTACACATTTTTCTCTCTAGTTTTAACTCTGTGTTTTACATTTTTATTTTTTGTTTTTTTGTATTTTTTCTTAGTAAATTTAGACTGAGTAATTCTACTAACACTCGTTAGAGGTTCATCTTCAAGCTGAGTAAGTTGAAAAACTATACCACCAGCCAATGGCTCAACCTCTTTAAGTATAACCCTAACTGACATTCCTAATTCGAGCGTAAGTCCTGTTTTTGAGCCAATCAGTCTATTTGCAGATTTATTGTATTTAAAATATTCTTGNGCTATGGTTCTTACTGGAACGATACCATCTGCTCCCGTCTCATCAAGCCTGACAAATATCCCGAAGTTTGATACCCCACTTATACTTCCACAAAATTCGCTTCCAATTTTCTCTGCTAAAAATTGAGCAAGGTACCGGTCATTAGTATCACGCTCTGCAACCATAGAGCGGCGTTCACATTCAGATATTTTTTCTGCCGTATGGCTAATATTNTCGATATCTGTATTTTTGAGACCATCATCACCTAANCCAAGCGCAAATATCAAAGCACGATGAACAATAAGATCAGAATAACGTCTTATAGGTGAAGTGAAATGGGCATATTTGGACAAAGATAAGCCAAAATGACCAAAATTTTCAGGTGAGTAATAAGCTTGATTCATAGAACGTAAAGTGGAGAGATTTATCAAGTCACGAAAAGGCACTGATTCTGCCTGAGCTAATAATTCGTTGATGTGAATAGCCTTTATATTTTGCCCCTTCCNCAAATTTAACCCTGCTGAGCGGGCTGTCTTTCTCAAAACCTCTATCTTCTCTTTCTCAGGCTCTTCATGCACCCTAAAAACTGTTGGTATTTTATTTTCAGATAATGTTTCGGCNGCACANACGTTCGCAAGAATCATAAACTCTTCTATTAATTTGTGAGCTTCTAATCTTTCTTTGAACCTAACTTCTGTAACAATCCCNNTTTCATCGATTTCNATCTGCCGTTCAGGCAAATTCAATTCAAGAGGTCCTCTNGTCTCTCTAGAAATTTTTAAGCTATAATATGCTGAGTATAATGGCTTTAATACTGTATCTAAAAGATTGAGAACTTTTGCTCTTCCGNTACCTTTATCCATGGCCTCTTGTACTTCACCATACTCCAGAGATGCACCAGACTNAATAATTGCTCGNGAAAATTTATGGCTTAATTTNTTNCCAGCTGAATCAATTTGTATTTTTACAACTATGCATGCTCTATTTTCACCCTCATGCAAGCTGCAAAGATCTCCAGAAAGTCTGTCAGGNAACATTGGAACAACTCTGTCTGGAAANTAAGTTGAATTACCCCTTAAACGCGCCTCGTTATCTGTTGGGCTTCCAGAGCGTACAAAATGAGCCACATCNGCAATAGCAACCCAAATCAAATGTCCTCCAGGGTTTGCTNNATCTTCGTCAGGCNTTGCATAACAAGCGTCATCATGGTCACGAGCGTCTCCAGGATCGATTGTAACAAACGGTATNCCAGTATAATCATCCCACTTTTTATTTTCTATNAGCGTTGATTTCTGAGATTCAAGCAGCACCTCGTCCGGAAAAGTATTAGAAATTTTATGTTGATGAATAGCAATTAGAGATATTGATCTCGGAGCCGATGGATCGCCTAATCTTTCCGAAATACGAACCTTTTCAGAACGAATTCTCTTTTCTGATATAATTTTTTCTACTTCAACTAATTCTCCATCTTTAATAACCACACCCTCGTCTAGCTCCACAAGCCAATCGCGACGAGACTTGTCTATGGACCTAACTCTGGGTCCATTTTGTGTGTTTCGAAAAATTCCAAGGTGTTTTGATGAAGACCTATCAATTTTCTTAATAACTTTTCCGATATAATCNAAATTGTTAGTATCGACCGACGTTATTTGGGTAAGAATACGATCGCCAAAAGATAAATCACCTGTATTCTTATCATGCTCAATATAAACAATCGGCTCTTCAATAGCCTCGTCCCAATGGACAGGGCGAGCGAAAATCTCACCGTCACTAGTGGGTGCCATAACCTTTAAAATAAGAATTCTATCGGTAGTATTTGGAGAGCGGTATACTTTATTAGTTTTCAAAAGAGTCCCATCTTTTTCTAATTCTCGCAATATGTTCTTCAGTTCGGTACGAATTGAACCCCTTAACCTAAAAGCATTAGCGATATCTTTTCTTTTTGATAAAGTGGGGTTTTCATTTACCCATTTAATTATTTCATCTTTAGNGGGACAGTAGCGCATCTATCTTTTTAACACTCAAAATGTCATTTTCTTCTGTGAGTTCATGTAATCACTTTCATTATCCACATCACTCAANACATCACACGAGGCCCATCTATCAGTTCCCAGAGTTTTTATTGTATCATCATAAGCATGGATTGAAGACCATCTGACTTTTTTAAANGTTTTTCTTGATATCTTCCTAGTTTTTCTTGCACCAAAAAGCCAGAATCCACCATCAAGGGTTGGTCCCAAAACGAAGTCTTTATTCATCAAAAGTTTGAAAGCCCTCTCAATGTTCTTGGCATTAACGTCNGGAATATCAGAGCCTATAATGCAAATAGGACCAAAGCGAAAACTATCTAATATCTTGAGCATTCTTTCTCCTAGATCTGACATGCCTTGAGAAATTCGCTTAAATTCACGTGGCCAAACTNTACTTCGTNNTCCATCTATATCTGGCGTCACAGCAATTACTGTNTTCCATTTTGGATGTATAACGGANCGCAGAATTGACAAGCTTTGGTGCCNNTACCACCAAGCAGCATTNACCATACCAATATCGTTNCCNANGCGAGTTTTAACTTTTCCAGGACGGGGCTCTTTCACCATAACAACCAAGATTGGCTTATATTTCGGCAAAATAATTTTCCAAAATACGTGAATAGATCTTTTTTAATTCATATATTTGACTTAATTCAACCCGCTCATCAGTCGCATGAATAGTCTTTCCGACTAACCCAAACTCCACAACGGGACAGACGTTTTTTATAAATCNCGCATCAGATGTTCCACCAGAAGTAGAAAGTACAGGCTCTACCCCAATCTCTTGCTGAATAGACTTACAAACTATATTTGATAATANCCCAGGCGATGTAAGGAAACTCTCTCCTGCCGTATGTGTATNAACTACTATCTCTGTACCCGTTTTCAAGGAAACCTCATCTGAGACACTTTTCAGCCAACTACTCAACGTATCACCAGTATGGTTATCGTTAAATCTAATATTGACTGTCGCTGTTGCTTTTTCTGGAATCACATTGTTTGCAGGGTTTCCAGTATCAATTGTGGTAATAGCTAAAGTTGATGGATCAAAATGCTCTGAACCTTGATCCAAGTTTTCTTGTGTAAGAGCATTCATCAAAAGTACTGTTGCGACTAGAGGATTTACGGCTAAATGAGGATAGGCGGTATGGCCCTGCACACCCTTTATAGAAAACCTTGCTGTTATTGAACCTCTTCGTCCAATCTTTACCATTTCACCCAAGTAATTAGGACATGTTGGTTCACCCACAAGGCAGTGGTGAATTTTTTCATCATTTTCATGCATCCAATCTAATATTGCCAATGTTCCATGCTTTTGGATTGTTTGTTACATCATTACCTACTCTCCATGTTGGTGGCAAAATCGTAACCCTACCAACCTTTGAGCCAAACAGTTTTTTGAAAGCTGTCGAAAACACAAAGCCTGGTTTTCTGCATCTTGCTCCTCCATTGGTTCAATTTTGTGCATATCATCCTCAAGTCCTGCCAAGTCATTTGGAAAATCTTAAATACATGATGTGCG
>NYSJ01000075.1 GCA_002682975.1 Paracoccaceae bacterium | reverse complement strand
TAGACGAGCATTTTGCCTATCCTGCATATATCCAACTAATATTCCATCATCGATAAGAGTATTCTTAGCACTTGGGGTGCCTTCGTCGTCAAAAGAAATAGAACCTCTTCTATCAGGTATTGTACCATCATCGACGACAGTGACACCTTTTGCTGCAACTTGTTTCCCCATCAAGTTTGCGAAGGCACTTGTATTTTTCCTATTGAAGTCGCCTTCTAGTCCATGGCCAACAGCTTCGTGAAGTAAAATACCTGGCCATCCTGGACCTAACACTACATCCGCAACACCTGCCGGGGCAGCCTCTGCCTGCAAATTTAGAACTGCTATTCTCAACGCTTCTTTTACAAACCCACGCCAAATAACTGGTTCAGTTACCAGCGAAAGTGCATACCGCCCGCCGCCGCCTGCACTCCCAGTCTCACGACGCCCCATCTCTTCAACACTGATCGATATATTAATTCTGGTCAACGGCCTGGTATCTCTTTTGAGATCGCAATCTTGCCTCATAATCAGGATATTTTGAACTGACGCGGCTACCGAAGCTGAGACCTGGACTACTCTTTTATCTAAACCTCTAGCGTAATCATCAATTTCTTTCAGTAAATCAACCTTAGAAGAAAATGGTAACTCGATAATTGGATCTATGTCCTCGTAAAGTTTAGTTGTTGTTTTGGAAGGGGGTGGAGTGTACTGAGCATCGCCAGTTGAAGATAATAATTTTATGGTTTCCGCTGCGCGTAATAAAGACTTTTCGCTGATGTCTGTGGAGTGAGCATAGGCAGTGGCCTCGCCTTTAACGGCTCTAACTCCAAAGCCTTTGGAAGCATCCAAATTAGCAGATTTAAGGGTTTGGTCGTCTAAAACTAGCGACTCAGAGCGTTTCTCTTCAAAAAATATTTCACCGTCGTCAGCAGATCTTAATATTTTACGTAAAAGCTCCTGGGTTTTGTCGTGATCTAAATGCTGTTTGAATGGCTGAAATATTTCATTTTTCATTTTTTACCCAAGTTTTCTGTTAAATTTACCTAAAATCGTTAAAAGCGTCTCTTTGACGCAAGTTTTGTTCTTTAACTATCTCCTAGAATATGGTTTTAACCAATAAGAAGACAACAGCCAGCCACGCCAAAAGTTAGGTTATATAATGGGACAAAGATTTATAACGAACAGCATAGCCGCAATATTTCTCGGGTCTAGTGCGTCAGCTCAAGACACCCTAGAGCTAATAGGAGTGCCAAAGCAGTCAGGAACTAGTTTTCAGCCTGCTGTTACGGAGTTGGCGCGAGACTTACAATGGCTTGACGGGATGTTGCTTGTGGTAATAACAGCCATAAGCTTGTTTGTTACACTCCTCTTGGGATACGTAATTATAAAGTTTAATCGCAAGGCTAACCCTGAGCCAGCATCGTTCACTCACAATACTCCAGTTGAAGTAGCTTGGACGGTGGTTCCAATAGTGATTCTTGTATTTATTGGAGCATTCTCGCTTCCAGTATTGTTTAAGCAGCAAAAAATTCCGGAAGGTGATATAAATATTAAAGTAACTGGGTACCAATGGTACTGGGGATATGAATACACTGATCACGGATTTGGGTTCGATAGTATGATGATTGGGGATGATAAAGTTCTCACTTCAGACGTGGAAACCGAGCTAGTAGAAGCGGGCTATTCGAGAGATGAGTTTTTGCTTGCCACAGATACAGCAGTGGTGGTGCCGGTTAATAAGGTTGTCGTGATGCAAGTTACTGGAGCTGACGTGATCCACAGCTGGACAATACCGGCGTTTGGCGTAAAGCAAGACGCAGTTCCAGGGCGGCTGGGGCAATTATGGTTCAAGGCCGAAAAAGAGGGCGTGTATTTTGGACAATGTTCCGAACTTTGTGGAAAAGACCATGCTTATATGCCAATTACTGTAAAAGTTCTGAGTCAAGAGAATTATGAGGCTTGGTTATCCGGGGCTATCGAGGAATTTGCTGGTTTGGTGGAAAGCAATGTTAATCTAGAATTGGCCTCGGTCGATTNANTTTANAGTCTANTANGGGGANTGNNGNTCTCANTTAAGTTAANNNGANCTCNANNATTATTATGAGNNACACAACNCTTTCAAANGNNGAATTCGANGCTGAGGCAGATTTTGGTGATTTCTTTGCCCTTNTAAAACCNAGGGTNATGNTNTTGGTTGTTTTTACNGCNNTAGTNGGNATNATNGCNGCNCCNGTATATGTNCATCCNTTCACAATATTNGTTTCAATTGTCTTTATTGCCCTNGGTGGAGGTGCCTCTGGNGCGTTAAATATGTGGTACGANGCTGATATTGACAGACTGATGCGCCGNACTCAAAANCGNCCAATTCCTGCTGGAAAAATTACAAGCAATGAAGCCAAAGNTTTCGGTATAGCATTGACCGGTATTTCCGTNGNNATGCTGGGTTTGGCTGCAAATTGGTTTGCTGCNTTGTTTTTACTNTTTACGATTTTCTTNTACGTCGTNATNTANACAGCCTGGTTGAAACGATTNACACCACAGAATATTGTNATTGGGGGAGCGGCTGGTGCNTTTCCTCCTATGATTGGTTGGGCCGTTGCCACTTCCGGGATATCAGTAGAAAGTGTTTTAATGTTTTCTTTNATATTCTTATGGACTCCACCACATTTTTGGGCTTTGGCCCTTTTNATGCGTGGGGATTATGAAANCGCTCGNGTCCCAATGCTNACGGTTACGCANGGTAGGCGTTCNGCTCGAAATCATATATTTTGCTACACAGTCGTCCTTGCTTNATTTGCATTTTGCACGTCATTNACNTCTCTGGGGGGGTGGATATACCTTGTGANCGCAGTGGTNCTGAATTCAATATTCGTNAAGATGTCATTNGACATTTGGATGAGAGAAGANANTGAAGCAGANTTNGATANTTTTAGGGTAGAACGCAGGTTTTTNCGTTTTTCACTAATNTANTTGTTTCTACAGTTTGGTTCTATTCTGGTTGACCTAGGGCTAGGTACAAATTTTTCTTGGAGTTTAGTATGAACTTCGAGGTAGAGCATGAATTACACAAACGTCGGCTCAGTAAAAATGTTGGCCTGGGCATTGTCCTGGTAGCATTTGTGGCCCTAATTTTTGGTTTAACAGTTGTAAAAGTTACAGATGGAAACGTGTCCAGCGCGATTGCGGGAGCATCGAGTAATGACTGAAAATGCAAATCGGAAAACCGCTCTTTCAGCTTTGGGTGTAGTGTTATTCATGGGCTCTATGGCGTGGGCCTCTGTTCCTTTGTACGATCTTTTTTGCCGAGTTACCGGTTATGGTGGTTATACAAACGTATCAGATGTTGGGTCCGACATAATCTTAGATCAGTTAATTACCATAAGATTTGATGCGTCCTTGGAACGCGACATGCCGTGGGAGTTTAGCCCAGTTGAACGACAAGTGAAGGTCAGACTTGGTGAAACAGCTTTAGCGTTTTATGAGGCATATAATCCAACAAGTAAGCCTATCGCAGGATCTGCAAGCTATAACGTCACTCCCTATGGTGCAGGNTCGTTTTTCAATAAGATTGATTGTTTTTGTTTTCAAGAGCAGNTATTACAACCGGGCGAGCGGGTTCAAATGCCTGTGACATTCTTTGTTGATCCTGATTTGATAAANGATAGAGATGCCAAATTTGCCAAAACAATTACTCTATCTTACACTTTTTATGAAATTGATCTGCCGGTGGATGAAGCGAGATTGAATGATACGAACTTAAATAAAATAGTTGAAAGCCAAGCCAAAGAGGGACAGTTATGGCACATGTAAAAAATCACGATTATCATATCCTAAACCCATCTTTATGGCCATTTATTGGAGCAGTTGCTGCGTTCGTTATGTTGTTTGGNGCAGTANTNTTTTTTCACGGAAATGGTCCNTGGCTACTATTNATNGGACTAGTTGGTGTCNTGTACGTAATGTTTGGATGGTGGGCAGANACTGTTTCTGAGAATAAGGATGGAGATCATACCCCCGTAGTCTTAATCGGACTGCGTTATGGTTTTATTCTTTTTATCATGTCCGAAGTAATGTTTTTTGCCGCTTGGTTTTGGAGCTTTTTTAAGCATGCAATGTATCCAATGTCTGATCAGTCTCCAATTGTAGATGGCGTTTGGCCACCNGTAGGGATTGAAACTTTTGACCCATGGCATCTGCCGCTCATTAACACACTTATATTACTTTGTTCTGGAGCTGCTGCAACATGGGCGCATCACGCTCTTGTCCATGAAAACAACCGCAAAGATATTAAAAATGGCTTAATTACTGCAATTTTATTGGGTGCCATTTTTACTGTATTTCAGGCCTATGAGTATAGTCACGCAGCATTTGGATTCAGTGGAAATATCTATGGCGCTAATTTTTTCATGGCAACTGGATTCCATGGATTTCATGTGGTTGTAGGAACCATCTTTTTGTTTATTTGTTTAATGAGAACATTGCGTGGTCATTTTTCACCTGAAAGTCATCTTGGGTTTGAAGCCGCTGCGTGGTATTGGCATTTTGTAGATGTGGTTTGGCTATTTCTCTTTGCAGCAGTGTATGTGTGGGGTGGATAATATTTACTCTTTTGATAGAGACTGGGTTGGAGAGAGACATATACTCACTACTTGTTACTAGTGCGTCTGCTGTATAAAGCATAATGCAAATGAGGCGTATGTGGTTCATAGTGTTTATTGGTTTTGCTGGAACAGCTTGCTTGCTTTTTTTAGGAAAGTGGCAAGTGGACAGGCTTTATTGGAAGTTGGATGTTTTGAGCAAGATAGAGCAAAAAATTTCGGCAACGGCTGTAAAGTTGCCAAATGAACCATCTGAGCGTGAACATGAATACTTACCTGTGGAACTGCTTGGACAGTTTACGGGAAAAAGCATTAGAGTTTTAGCCAGTAGAAAGAATTACGGAGCCGGTTACCGCATAATTAATGTTTTTAGAACCAATGGACGTAGTCTCCTGGTAGATCTAGGCTTTGTGGGGCTCAACAGTAGCTATGACATAAGTTTGAATAGTGACATTTCTTTGGTTGGAAATTTACATTGGCCCAATGAAGTAGACACTTTTACTCCGGAACCTGATCTGAAAAATAATATTTGGTTTGCGCGCGACGTGGAGCGTATTGCATCCTTTTTGCAAACAGAACCTATCTTAATAGTTCTTACAGACTCATCAATAAAAGGTAGGAATATTACTCCAATGCCTATTGACACTAAGCATATTCCAAATGATCACTTACAATACGCAATTACGTGGTTTTCATTAGCCATAATTTGGGCTCTGATGAGTTGTCTGTTCGTTTGGAACACAAGGCAAAAAAGGCTTTAAAATGAAGTATATTTCGACCCGCGGTCTGGCTCCTTCACTTAGCTTTGAAGATGCGATGCTTACAGGTTTAGCTTTGGACGGTGGATTATATGTTCCAGAGTATATTCCAAAAATAAGCCAAGACGAGATTTTATCGCTAAAGGGTTGCCGTTATCAAGAGATCGCGTTCCG
>NYSJ01000096.1 GCA_002682975.1 Paracoccaceae bacterium | reverse complement strand
GTCGCCATGATACAACCTAAAAATGCCACGAGCAGAGTATTTAATACACCAACAAATGCTGCCCTAAGATGGGTCGATTGACTATTATACTCAATTAGACGTTGGTTAATGTCGTAACCAGAGGCTTCACCCAAAAAGCTATAGGAAATATTAAGGCCAGCTGAGGCTAAATTTTCTAAGAGATTTTTACCCAAATAGGCCATGATAAAAATAAGAATTAAAAGGGCCAAAAATTGAAAAGTATAGGACCTGTAACGCTTGTCATTCAGTAGCATAGAGAACTGAAAATTATCTCGCCTTGGTATTTGGGAAGTATTCATAAAACGCTGGACCTTGAAACGCCAAAAAAAAATTCGGGCAACCTAGATTTTTTAAAGCAATCTTGAAAAGCAAAGGGCGCACGTTGTGCGCCCTTTGTTGATATTAGATAGATTTAACGGAAAGGTGGTGAATAAATCAAGCCGCCGTCTGTCCATTTCGCGTTAACACCACGTGCTAACCCAATAATAGTGCTTGCGCCGATATTATTTTCAAAAATCTCACCATAGTTACCGGAAACTGAAATTGCGCGATGAGCCCAATCAGCATCTAAGCCTAGCATCTCTCCCAAATTACCTTCAGCACCTAATAAACGGTTCATCTCAGGGTTATTTGTTCCTTTAGCCATCTCAGCGACATTACCAGCTGTTACGCCTAGTTCTTCCGCCGTAATTAGAGCGTTCAAAGTCCAACGTACAACGTCGCCCCAGTTGTTATCTCCATGACGCACTAGAGGACCTAATGGTTCTTTTGAAACGATTTCTGGAAGCACAACGTGATCATTTGGGTTTTCCATATTCGCTCGTCGTGCGGCAAGAGCAGATCTATCAGTCGTGAAAACATCACACGCACCAGCCATGTAATTAGTCACAGCCTCTGAACCTGTTTCTACTGGAACAGCCTCGTAGCTCATATTATTTGAACGGAAAAAATCTGCCAAGTTTAATTCAGTTGTAGTACCAGTTTGGATACAAACAGTTGCTCCGTCTAATTCAGTTGCTGAGCTAACACCCAGATCTGCTTTTGCCATGAAGCCTTGACCATCATAGTAGTTTACGCCAACGAATTCGAACTTAAGATCAACATCACGGCTGAAAGTCCAAGTTGTATTTCGTGCCAACATGTCAATTTCACCAGAAGCCAACGCTGTAAAACGTGTTTTACCGGTAGTTGGAACGAACTCAATAGCATCAGAATCGCTGAGCACTGCTGCTGCAACTGCGCGACATACAGCTACATCGAAACCTTGCCAAACACCGTTTGCATCAGGTTCTGCAAAACCTGGGACACCAGTTGAAACGCCGCAATTCAATTTGCCGCGCGCCTTAACGTCATCTAGTGTGCCTGCAAAAGCAGCACCAGCAGTAAGCCCGGCTACAGTCACTGCGCCAAGAATAAATGAAGTTTTCATTTTTACCTCTTCCTAAATTTGCCTAAATAAGGGCATTAAAAAAATTGATCAGGTACGTTAGCGTAAAATGCTCGCCCCCCGTCACCTAAGTGGAGGGAGTTTGTCCTAATTGGACCTAAAAGGTCAAGGTCACAAACGCTAATATATTAGTGTTTTTTGAATTTTCTTACCATTTTTGCATAAAAAATGGTTCTCAGCTCACTATTTGAAAAAATTCGCATCCAATTTTAAAATCATTATATTTTTTTTTGGAACTTGCGACCGCCTCTTCATCACATCCCCACTGCTCTAGCTGCCATTCTTCATCGACCTGAGATGCCGACCAAATTTGATCAGCAGTAAATGCTTTTTCAACAAAGGCGTAAGCACCTATTAGGCTACCCGAAATGGTAACAACCTCATGAAAAGCCGTTAATTGAAAAGGTGTCATGTTGTAGATTGGTGCCTTCAACTTCTGCATTTCATCAACATCTTGTTCTATAAACATAACTCCCGAAGATATCTTCATGCTTACCTTCAAAGCGCCATTTGCCCAATCTAAAAATGGATCCCAGGCAGTAGTTTGCCGCTCGAGAAGTTCAACAGGACTAGAAGCTCGGTAACAAAACAGATCAGTTTCGCCATATTCTGACAAAATATCTGCAACTTCCTGAAATTGTAATGAAACCTTGTCTAAGGCCGAATTCGACAATCTAGTAAAAGGCATTTCTCCAGGAATAATTTCATTACTTTGTTCTCTCCACTCGTCTGCTACTTTTTTTGCTAGATCTCTTGAAGGCAATACCAAGGTATTTTTGGCGGGTGTTACGATTGGCCGATTATCAAGGGTTACCAAAAACCCAGTGTCATTTTTTTGTACATCAACTGTTTCCCACGTACGTTTTATCTTCCATTCACTCATTACATTTCCAATCAAACACGACAAAGGTCACATAATTTAAATATGCATCAATATTCACTATGCCTACCATCGATATTATTCCAAGGAATCCAAAAATGGATCATTGGAAAAGTCTCTACCATTCCACTCAAATGTCTTCCAAGTACGCGCCATGTGATCAGGCAAATCAGCTATTATTTCTAGGGGCTTTCTCGTTACTGGGTGCTCAAGTTTCAAATAACGTGCATGTAAATGAAGGTCGTCACTAAGCTCACCACCAAGTTGAGCGCCCCATCCATCTCCCAAATTTTGTTGGCTCATGTTTCCATATTTTTTATCACCAATGATAGGATGACCTAATTCCGCAATATGAGCCCTAAGTTGGTGTGTTCGACCAGTAATAGGAGCCATTGCTAGCCACGAACCTCGTTTAGCAAGTTGCGTCAAAACAGTATAGTCAGTTGCTGCATATTTAGCTCCATCCACTTTTTTTATGTCATTTGGGTGGACACATCGCATTTTCTCAAAATCCCTGAAACTTGACTTTACTAATCCGTAATTAATTGTTCCAGAATGCGGGCTCGGTACACCTGCTACTGCAGCCCAGTAAATTTTACGTGTCTTCTTTTGCTTGAAAGCATCCGCCAAATACTGAGCAACTTTCCTGGTGCGAGCCAATAGCAATACGCCAGAAGTTTCTTTATCCAAACGGTGTACTAATCTTGGCTTCTCATCCATCTCAAATTTAAGTGCTTCAGTGAAACCATCTATATGCTTTGTTTGTTTACTACCACCTTGCGTGGCTAACCCTGCAGGCTTATTTAGAGCTATAATATGATCATCACGGTAAATGACCGTCTTTATTATTGCGTCTGCATCCTGCTCAGTAATCGACTTATAAGGTCTTTGATGTTGCGGATCTGGGTTAGTTAGTGGTGGAATTCTTAGAGACTGTCCAACCTTTATACGGCTTGAGGCTTTACATCGCGCACCATTTATTCTCACCTCACCCTTTCTGCACATTTTCTCAATTCGACCTTGGGTAAGCTGTGGAAAACTACGCCTTAACCAGCGATCTAGCCGTTGATCATCGTCTGATGCCGAAATTTCTAATATTTGTACACTCATTAACATTATCCTGACTGAGCTTAAAATACTCAGAACATTTTTAACGTCATAGTGCGTCAGTCTTTCTGAGTTTATGTGAAATTAATGTTAGTATCACATGTCTCTATCACGTTTCAATCTGAGCTTTTCAAAATAGGTAACTCTTTTTTTTAGTTCACGTTCAAAGCCTCTTTCGACCGGGTTAAAAAAAACTTCGCGAGATAACTCTTTCGGAAAAAAGTTTTGCCCAGCAAACGCATTCTCGCTGTCATGATCATATATGTACCCATCTCCAAAACCATTTTCCTTCATCAGCTGCGTTGGTGCGTTGAGAATGTCTAACGGCGGCGGCATTGAACCTGTTTCTTGTGCTAACTTTTTTGCCAAATTGAATGCCTTATAAACAGCATTTGATTTTGGAGCTAGCGCTAGATAGCAAACAGCTCTTGCCAAAGACAAGTCTCCCTCTGGACTTCCAAGCCGCTCATAGGCTTGCCAAGTCTCAATACATATTGATGCTGCATGCAAATCTGCAAGACCAATATCCTCTGCTGCTATCCTAACCAAACGCCGGCATATGTAATTTGGGTCTTCACCACCCTCTAACATCCTGGCTAGCCAATACAAAGCCCCGTCTGGATCGGACCCCCTGACAGATTTATGTAGAGCTGAAATTAGATTGAAATGCTCATCGCCCTTTTTATCATAATTTGTAATCCTGCGAGAAAGTCTAGTTTTTAGATCTTGCTCAGTGACTGTATTATTACTTTCCCAAGAACCAACCTGCTCTATGTAGTTTAATAATGATCTGGCATCCCCATCTGACATGTCGATTACAAGCGAAATTGCAGCTTCCGAAAACACAGGTACATTTTTCATAGAACCAATTGCACGATTGAAAATCTTCAGGAGGTCTTCAGCATTTAGCCGCTCTAGGATCAAGACTTGAGACCGCGACAGCAATGCCGAATTTAATTCGAATGACGGATTTTCAGTGGTGGCTCCCATCAATATAATGGAGCCATTTTCCATGTAAGGAAGAAAACTATCCTGCTGAGATTTATTAAATCGATGAATTTCATCTACAAACAAAATGGTTCTAGTTCCGTTAGAGCACCTAACTGAGGCAGCGTTTAATAATTTTTTTAAATCTGAAACACCAGAAAAAATTGCACTTATTTCCTCATAGTGAGCACTAACTTCGTTTGCAATTGCGCGAGCTATGGTGGTTTTACCAACCCCCGGTGGACCCCAAAAAATTATTGAGGCCAACTGNCCACTTTTTACCATTAACGTCAGCTGGCCATCAGCAGCGAGAATCCTGTCCTGGCCTACNACTTCATTAAGAGACTTTGGTCGAAGTTTCTCCGCNAAAGGAGTATTTTTTTGAGAAATTTCANCCTTAGTAACTTTNGAATCGCTTTCAAATAAATCTGTCATATTNGGTTACGCACTATCATTCTGTCGCCNCNANNAGANATCAGATATTGAGTGGGCTGCNCAACGCTAGCTGTNAATTCATTAATTAACTTGGAAGTCATTACAAGCGTTCCATTTATTTTCTCAATTAGATCACACGATAAAAACTCAAACTAAAATGGCATACANAACNTACTANTCTTAAGTTTTAATTANTTTANTATAGTTAAAAATTTACCAAAAAAAACCCCAGCTTTTCNGCTGGGGTATCCTAATAATANACATAATTTTGAGNTTATGCTTCTTCAGCACTCTCTTCCTCTGCAACCCTTGCTTTGTCGGCCGCTCCTTTTGCTGAAATATCACGGTCTACAAATTCAATTATAGCCATTGGAGCCATATCACCATAACGGAAGCCAGCCCTCAATACTCTGGTGTATCCACCCTGACGCTCAGTATAACGTGGTCCAAGCACATCAAAAAGTTTTGTCACATACTNATCTTCTTTTANCTGAGCCGATGCTAAACGNCGTGCGTGTAAATCGCCTCTCTTGGATAAAGTGATTAATTTCTCNACGATTGGCCGCAATTCTTTTGCCTTTGGCAGTGTAGTTTTTATTTGCTCGTGCTCTATTAAAGATCCAGCCATATTTGCAAATAGAGCTTTNCGATGCTCATGGGTTCGNTTTAAGCGGCGATAGCCTTTAGAATGACGCATTTATATCTCCTGCTATTTATACTTTGTCTGATGGCTGGTGCGTGCCAGCCACTCTCCTTGGGGCGTCTGCCCTTAATTTCCCCATCCATATGGGCATTTATAAATCAAAAATTGTCTTCAAACTTTTTGGCAAGCTCCTCAATATTGTCAGGCGGCCAATCTTCCACATCCATACCCAGATGCAGNCCCATTCCAGACAAAACTTCTTTAATCTCATTCAAAGACTTTCTACCAAAGTTAGGCGTTCTAAGCATNTCAGCCTCTGTTTTTTGGATCAGATCGCCAATGTANACGATATTATCNTTTTTCANGCAATTCGCTGATCGGACAGATAACTCTAGCTCATCAACTTTCTTGAGAAGCAATGGGTTAAACTCGAGGCCATCATCATCATCGCCACTATCTGCGGACTCAGGCTCCTCAAAATTCACAAAAATTGAAAGTTGATCTTGTAGGATACGTGCTGCAAAAGCGAGCGCATCATCAGCAGAAATAGAGCCATCAGTTTCAATTTTCATGGTGAGCTTGTCGTAGTCTAATACCTGACCTTCTCTAGTAGGTTGAACATCATATGACACTTTTTTTACTGGAGAATAAATTGCATCGATTGGCATCAGACCAATTGGTGCATCCTCTGGCTTATTTTTCTCGGCCGGAACATAACCTTTTCCAGTATTCACTGTTAGTTCCATATAAAGATCTGCCCCATCATCCAAATGACAGATTACATGTTCCTTATTTAACACATCAATACCTGCACTTTCAGATATATCGGCCGCAGTNACAACTGCGGGNCCTTTTGCACTAACCGATAAACGCTTAGGCCCTTCGACCTCCATTCTTAGGTCTACGCCTTTAAGGTTTAAAACGATATCAGTTACATCTTCTCTGACACCAGTTATNGACGAAAATTCATGTAGGACATTATCTATTTGTACGCTGGTTATTGCCGCTCCTTGGAGGCTGCTCATCAATACACGACGAAGTGCGTTTCCTAGNGTTAAGCCAAACCCTCTTTCAAGGGGCTCTGCNATCATAGTAGCTTGTCTAAGCTGATCGTTTCCAGGTTTTACTTCTAGTTGTGCTGGTTTTATGAGCTCTGCCCAATTTTTGTGGATCATTAGTNCCTCCATTCTTGCGTTAATTTCATGACCGTAAAATNAAACGCGCCCGAGGTTAAAAATATTGAAGATTAATTTGTCAAACAATTCTATTTAAAATTAAACACGACGCCTTTTGGGCGGTCGACATCCGTTGTGCGCAATCGGTGTTACATCCCTGATAGATGTTATATTGAAACCAACTGCTGCTAATGCTCTAAGCGCACTTTCTCTGCCCGATCCAGGCCCTTGCACCTCGACCTCTAAAGTTTTTACACCATGCTCCTGAGCTTTTTGGCCCGCATCTTCGGCTGCCATTTGAGCAGCATAAGGTGTCGATTTACGAGAACCTTTGAAGCCCATCGTGCCGGCCGATGACCAAGCTATTGCGTTTCCCTGAACATCAGAGATTAAAATTTTTGTATTATTGAAAGAAGAATTTACGTGGGCAACCCCTGCCGCAATATTTTTAATGACCTTCTTTTTAGTCCCACGACGTGTTTCGCGTGCCATAAGTTGATCCTCCTATTTCTTCTTGCCGGCAATTGCTTTTGCAGGGCCCTTACGAGTTCTTGCATTAGTGTGAGTGCGCTGACCACGTACAGGAAGGTTCCGACGATGACGAAGGCCCCTATAACAACCCAAATCCATAAGTCTTTTAATATTCATCTGCACTTCGCGGCGCAGATCACCTTCGACTGTAAAGTTGGCATCAATGTGTTCGCGCATTGCAAGAACTTCGGAGTCCGAAAGTTCATTTACTCGTCTAGATTTATCGATTTTTACAGCATCACAAATTTCTTCTGCTATTGATGAGCCAATTCCAGTGATGTAAGTAAGAGCTATGGGTACACGCTTACCCGTTGGGATATTTACGCCGGCGATCCGTGCCATTTCTGTCCTTTCGTTGCGGTTCCGTAAAACCGGATCCTTTTTTCACAACGCGAAAACTCTTTTCT
>NYSJ01000074.1 GCA_002682975.1 Paracoccaceae bacterium | reverse complement strand
TAGTTGGCTAGACAGTAAAGACGGTGCGCTATGTAGTTTAGTGTCTTCTAACTGTGCATCGATGTGCAAATCAATTGATCGAGTACAATCTTCACAATTTTTTGCTATCACTGGGTCGCTAATGTAGTTGGAGCAACCATCAATCATCCCTTGGCTCACCCGATCCATTTCCATCCATTTCATCCCACTCAAACCGGTGATAAGTTTCAAAGCTTCCGCTGATACTTGTGTGGAGAATTCAGAAACAATCTCTAATTCCTTTTTGTCCCTGAGGTCGCTTAAAATTTCATTCGTTTTGTCTACGAACTGATTTCTCCAAAAGTTTTTTACTGTTTTTGGAGAGACTGTTGGGAAAATCGCTTTTCTTTCTGCCATGTGAGTGGCTCCGTCTTTTCGCATCATATTTTGACCCATGAGCTTGGTCATTAGCCCATTGGGTTGTACAGAGGAAAATATCTCAATATTCTTCTCACAGATAAAAATATCCTGATGCTTTGAAAATAGCGTTGCCTTCAGCTGCGGCACGTAGGTAATTGGGAAATTATTGCGGAGTAAATCAAGGACTGGATATGGATCAATGTTGAAGATTGCGAGATCTATATCATGAATGGGTGCAGAACTCATTATGGCTCCAATAAATACGAGTTAATATCCAAATTCATTCGAGCATTCTTCATAAGATAAGTCCGGTTTATATTCGGTGCACCAAGCCAACTCCTCAGCATCTTGTGTAGATAAATTTTCATTTTTCAAAATACTTATGGCAACCCATATTAGTGTTACAATTAATATTAATCTAACTGGACGAAAGATTAA
Organism: Paracoccaceae bacterium; assembly: GCA_002682975.1. The sequence continues at coordinate 8,220 of NYSJ01000074.1, read as the reverse complement.
CTTTATCATCCACCATATCATTATTTCACCTTGGATTATTTATAGAAAAAAGCCACACTTATGCTTCAACTGAGTTTGAATAGAATTGAAATTTAGTCAAATAGTTAATGAGGACTGATTAGCTAATTGGGGGGTGGATAATTGAAAACTGCAATAGTGGCTGGAGCGGGGATTGTTGGAGTATCAACTGCCATATGGCTACAAAGATTTGGTTACCAGGTAAAACTAATCGATCGAAGTGGCCCAGCGTCTGGAACATCTTATGGAAATGCAGGTATTTTGGCCTCAGGCTCAATCATTCCTGTCACGACCCCAGGTTTAATTTCTAAGTCGCCTGGAATGCTTATGAACCCTAATAAGCCTCTTTTTCTAAAATATGCATATTTACCACGGTTAATGCCATTTCTTTTCAAGTATCTAAGATATGCAAATATTGAGCATGTTGAAAATTATGCTACGGCAATGTCCCAATTATTGTACGATTCTGTAGACCAGCATAAAGCTTTAGCCAGGGGTACCGGGGCGGAATGCTATATCGAAAATAAAGATTATTTGTTTGGTTATGACACAGAGAAAGCTTTTGAAAAAGATCGCTTTGCATGGGATCTCCGTGGAAAACACCAGCATGACTTTGATATTTTAAAAGGGGATGCACTACATAATGTTGACCCAATCTACGATGGATCATTCAAAGTAATCGTAGTTAACCGAAACCATGGTAAAATAAATGATCCAGGCGAATATATTAAAAAGCTGGCTGAGCATTTTGTGGATAAAAAAGGCGAAATACTTCAAGCTAATATAAAGGGTTTTCAGCAAAAAGACGCAGCAATAATAGGCTTGGAAACAGACAGAGGAGTACATAGAGCTGACCATGTAATTTTCACATTGGGACCATGGTCCGGCGACTTATCGAAACGCCTTGGTCTCAATATACCGTTTGAAAGTGAGAGGGGATACCATATAGAACTTATTAACCCCTCAAGAATGCCGCGAAATCCAATAATGGTTTCTTCTGGCAAATTTGTCGTAACTCCGATGGATGGACGAATTAGATTAGCTGGCGTGGTTGAATTTGGTGGTTTGAAGGCCAAAGCATCCAAGGCGCCGATAGAACTTTTGAAAAAGAATGCAAAAAAACTTTTTGCCGATATCGAATATGATAATATTACTGAGTGGCTGGGCCATCGCCCTACAACAGCTAGCAGTCTTCCTTTGATAGGAAGGGTTAACAAATTCAAAAATGTTTTGGTTGGGTTTGGCCATCAGCATGTAGGCTTGACAGGTGGAGCTAAAACGGGTCGTATCATAGCCGAGTTGCTAGATGAACGTGAACCAAATATTCAGTTATCGTGGTTTGATCCGAATGGATATGTTTAATGTGTCTGCAACAAAACTAACAATGGGAGGAATCAATGAAAATTAAGAATTTAGCTACAGCTGTCGCTTGTGGTGCACTAATCGCCGGCGTTTCGATGGCAGAGGACTGGGATATGCCCATGGCGTATTCGGCCACTAACTTTCATTCAGAAATGGGTGTAGTTTTTGCTGACAAAGTCCGCGATTACACTAGTGGGGAAATAAATATTACAGTTCACCCTGGTGGGTCTCTATTCAAGGGTGGAGAAATAAAAAGGGCCGTACAAACAGGACAAGCGCCTATTGGGGAACGCTTTATGTCAGCTCATGCTAATGAAGCGCCACTTTTAGGTTGGGATAATTTACCATTTCTAGCTACTACTTATGACGCGAACAATAAGCTTTGGGCAGCTGCAAAGGATAAGGTAAATGCACAGTTATCAGACTTGAACCTTGTTGCTCTGTATACGTGCCCATGGCCTGGTCAGGGTTTTTATTTTAATAAAGCGGTTAACTCCTCTAAAGACACTCAAGGCATAAAGTTTCGTTCTTACAACTCTGCAACTGCAACTTTTGCCGAAGAGTTAGGGATGGTTCCGGTGCAAGTTGAGGCGGCAGAACTTTCGCAGGCACTAGCGACTGGAGTAGCAGAGTCGTTTATATCATCTGGATCTACTGGATACGATCGAAAGGTTTGGGAACATCTATCGCACTACTACAAAGTTAATGCATGGTTACCTCGCAATTACGTAATGGTTAATAAGGGCGTATGGGAAGGTTTAAATTCTGACATGAAGGGTGCAGTCCAGAAAGCAGCAGATGAAACTGGAGCAGCATGCTCTGCTAAATCTGCTGAATTAGCAAGTTGGTACTTTGAACAGCTTGAAGCAAATGGAATGGCTGTTGAAGATGCAAGCCCAGAATTTTTGGCCGAACTTCAAGCAATTGGAGCAAAGATGACTGCAGACTGGCTGGCATCAGCTGGAGCAGATGGTCAAGCAATACTGGATGCTTATAAATCGAACTAGGATATTATAAATTGCCCCGCTAACTGCGGGGCTTTTTAAAAGGAGGCAGAAAATGAGAGATTGGCAGCCTTTTTTTGGGCTACCTTTATGGTTCTGGCTCTTTATTTTACCGACTTTATTTGCTTTATTTTGTCTTTTTTATCCNTGTAAAGCAAAACGGCTATTGCATCNAATTTGGCCCTTTATGGATAAAATTTACTTAGCATTTGGCATTTTATCTGCAATTTTTATGGTAGTAATTCTACTTCTGATTGTTGGTCAGATGGTGGCTCGTTGGACAAATACGGTCTTTCCAGGAGGAACGGAATTTGCCGGTTATGCGATGGCATGTACATCTTTTTTTGCTTTGGCATTTGCTTTAACACAAGGTTCCCATATTCGCGTGTCTATATTTCTCAATATGAACGGGTTTNTGAAATTTTGGTTAGATGCATTTGCAATGCTTGTATCGGCTTGGACTGCTACATACTTTGCGCGATATGCTGTCAAAACAAATTTTTTATCAGAAGTTTTGAACGATAGAACACAAGGGTTGGACCAAGTTCCTGAGTGGTTGCTCTCACTCTTTGCAATGACAGGGCAATGGCCTTGGGAATGGGGAGNAACATGGTCAAACACAACTTCTGAACTTGTTTATACACCCGTGTGGCTTCCACAGATAGCGATGTCTATAGGTACAATCTTACTAGCAATTGCGATATGGGATCATCTTTTCCGTCTGCTTGCTTATAGAGAAACTCGTATTTTTCGGGAAGCAATCGAATGACTGAGCTCTACGCAATAATCATTTTTTTGTTTGCTTTGTTTCTGCTTCTAGGAAGCTCTGTTTGGGTGGGATTGGCATTAATGGGTGTCGCTTGGGTCGGTATGGAACTTTTTACAACGCGTCCAGCTGGGGATGCAATGATCACTACTATTTGGACGGGTGCCAGTAGTTGGACCCTCACCGCCTTACCCCTTTTTATTTGGATGGGGGAAATACTATTTCGAACAAGATTATCCGAAGATATGTTCAGAGGCCTTTCCCCATGGATGCGGTTTTTACCGGGCGGCTTACTCCACACAAATATAGCAGGATGCACNATCTTTGCAGCGGTATCGGGNTCTTCTGCCGCAACTTTGAATATGGTAGGCAAAATGTCTATCCCTGAACTCCGCAGTCGTGGATATCCGGAGTATATGATTATNGGTACTTTGGCAGGTGCCGCTACACTTGGCCTAATGATACCGCCTTCTCTAACTTTGATTGTTTATGGCGTAACTATTAATGAAAGTATNACTAAACTTTTCATGGCCGGTGTTTTCCCTGGACTTGTTCTAGCCGCACTATTCATGGCTTACATAGTTGTTTGGCATTTTTTTGGAACGGGAGATCGGCCACAAAAAGAGCCCNCNATGNCATTTTCTAAAATGATAAAAGAAAGTCTATTTCTTGTGCCGGTNATGGGTTTGGTTTGTGTCGTCATAGGCTCGATGTANTTGGGCTTTGCAACAGCTACAGAGGCTGCAGCAGTAGGAGTGGTNGGAGCTTTAATACTGTCAGCAGCCCAGGGNTCTCTTAATTGGTCAACTTTTTCAGTAAGCCTCATGGGNGCTACTAAGACATCNGCGATGATAGCACTGATACTCATGGGTGCTGCATTTCTGTCTCTATCAATGGGGTTTACCGGTTTGCCGAGAGCAATGGCTGANCTGATNGAGAGNTATAATTTATCACCAGTGGCTCTGATCGCNGTTCTTACAGTNTTTTATTTNATTCTAGGCATGTTCATGGATGGNTTATCATCTGTTGTTCTAACAATGGCAATTGTAGAGCCAATGATTAGGGCAGCAGGCATTGATTTGATNTGGTTTGGGATTTTCTTAGTCGTTGTCATTGAAACAGCACAGGTTACTCCCCCAATTGGTTTCAACCTTTTTGTTCTGCAAGGTATGACTAAACATGAAATTGGTTATATTGCTAAAACCGCAATTCCAATGGTAGGATTAATGTTACTAATGGTGGTAATTTTAGTCATTTTTCCAGAGTTGGCTACGTGGCTACCCGAAAATATTCGTCAACGGAATTAATGTTTTGGGTCGTGTTAGTATATTGCAGCTCGATACAAACTTTTTACGCATTCCTGGGGATATTGGTTGTGAAAAGACATTTATTGAGGAACCTCAGTATTTAATAGTGGAGGGTGTTACAGCAAATAAGATAGTTACATCTCAGCCTGAAAATATTGATATTGGTCCCTTTTTAGAAGCTGCAAAATCTGCAACAGGAGATATTTTAACAACTTCATGTGGGTTCTTGGCTCCGTTTCAAAAGGAACTCCAAGAAAATTTAAATATCCCTGTCGTGGTTTCATCTATCGGCCAGCTAAATGCAATAAATAANATTTATTCNCCTGAACAANTTATAATTTTAACAATTGATGCTGATAAACTNTGTAAAAAGCATTTACCAANAAAATTCTGGAAGTACTCANAATGCATATATGGCNTTAGAAACAGTAGTTATCTACATAAAGTTATCTTTGATGATATGACCATGTTTGATAAGGGAAAAGTAGCAGAAGAATTGCTGGTTGCCTTTAAAGAAGCTTACACTGAGAGCACAAAGGCTCTCTTGCTTGAATGCACAAATATGCCACCTTACAAGCCACATTTGAAAAAACATAGAGCAGTGAAGATATTTGATATCCTATCGGCAATTGAGGGTGAGCTGCCAAACTCGATAAATCCTGTTTATTTGTGAAATACACAATCTATGTTGTGCCATAAAAAGCTACACATGTCCCACATCGCTGTGGTATTTTTTAGAAATATGTTAGAGGATGCTTGTACATTTGTTCTTGGTGGGTAACTCTTGAGTAGATGCAACTTTTTCGCTAATTGAATTTTCGCTGTAGGTCAGAATCTAACATTGTCGTTTTATGATCATATAATTGTAGGTGGCGGTATTTTAGGTGCATCGATTGCCTATCATATTTCAAAAAGATCAAATGACACGATTTTGGTGTTAGAAAGGAACGAATTTGCAAGCGCTGCTTCTAGTCGTTCTGCTGGATTGGTTTTGCAGGGATCCACTAAAAAATCTAATATTCCATTAGCGAAAAAAACTGTTGAGGTAATTACTACACTAGAAGAAGAACTTGGTGAGACGCTAGAGTACCACAAAACCGGCAGTTTACGACTGGCATCATCTAAAGAAAGAGTTGATGAACTTAATTACATGATTGATGCGGCTCGCTCTTTTAAAATTGATGTATCAATTCCAGACGAGCAAGATATCGCACAATTGGCTCCCTGGCTAGATCAACAAGAGATCCAAAAGGCAGCATTTTTTTCATCAGATGGTTATGTGGATAGTTATCGTTTGACCTGGCAGTACATTAAAGCTGCTAAGAATAATGGTGTGAAGTTTAGCTCTAACTTGGCTGCTACTGGGATATTAATTGAGGGAGATAAAATTCGAGGCATTGAAACTAAAAGTGGAGAAATGTTTTCGTCTAATTTAATCCTGGCTGGAGGCGTTTGGACCTCCTTGTTTGCGTCTCAAGTACAAGTGCCAATTGCGATGGCTCCAGTCCGTAGCCATTACTGGTTAACGGAGCCTGATCCTATTTATGGTGGAGAAGGTGCAATAACTATTATGCCTGACATCTCGGCTTACACTCGCCCGGAACTAGGAGGCTTATTAATTGGTGTCCAGGAAAATGAATGCGCAGTTTTTGACGCAAGAAAACTTCCAGAAGATTTACAATACTTCTCACCAACACTTGGGGAAGATCATTGGGACATTTTGCTAAATTCTTATTCTGATTTATCCCGGGTTTTCCCCAAAATAGAAAACGCAAATTTTTCAAGTTATATCAGTGGTCTATCATCATATACTCCGGATGGAGAAATCATTTTAGGTTCAATTACGGAAATTGATGGATTGTATGTAGCGGCTGGTGACTGTGGTTCAGGTGTTAGTCTTTCTGGAGGCATTGGCTCTATAATGTCAGAACTTATTGTAAAAGGTAGATCTGATTTTGATATTGAATCATTCAAGCCTGATAGATTTGGCAAGGTAGATCCTTTTGACAGCGAATTCCTAAAACGGTGTGCCAGGGCCAGGTCTGCTAAATCGAGGAAAATAAAATAAATTTTTATTTATTTAAGAATCGTGCCATCATCGCTTATTGTTCGATTATTATTTACTTTGAACAACAAACTACTAAACCACATTGGGAGTAAAAAATGAAATTTAATTTTAGTTTTTTTAAGTCACTGGCGGTCGGATCGCTTCTGGCCACGTCCGCTTTCGCAGATACAGAGCTTACAGTTTATACCGCTGTCGAAGCTGAAGATCTTACAAGATATGCTGCTAAGTTTAATGAAAGTCATCCAGACATTAAAATCAACTGGGTTAGAGATTCGACAGGAATTATTACAGCAAAATTGTTAGCGGAAAAAAACAACCCGCAAGCAGATGTTGTATGGGGTTTAGCGGGTACTTCCTTGCTTCTGCTTAAATCGGAAGGAATGTTGGAGTCTTATGCTCCAGCAGGAGTGGAAAAGTTAGATAGTAAATTTGTTGATGGCGATAACCCACCAGCTTGGGTTGGCATGGATGCTTGGGTTGCTGCCGTATGTTATAATACTGTTGAGGCAGCAAAAGCTGGCCTTACACCACCGACTTCTTGGAAAGATTTAACGGATGCTCAGTACGCTGGACATTTGATTATGCCAAATCCAAATTCATCTGGTACAGGGTTTCTGGATGTATCTAGCTGGCTCCAACTGTTTGGTGAAGAAGGTGGCTGGGAGTACATGGATGCCTTGCATGAGAATATAGCTAGATATACACACTCAGGCTCAAAGCCTTGTAAACTAGCGGCTGCTGGAGAAATTCCTATAGGGATTTCATTTGCATTTCGAGGTGCAAAATCGAAAGCTGCTGGCGCTCCACTAGATATCATTGTTCCATCTGAAGGTGTTGGATGGGATATGGAGGCTACAGCTATTGTTGCTGGAACATCCAAGTTGGAAGCGGCACAGAAGCTTGTTGACTTTTCAGTAACAAAGGAAGCTAACGAAATGTATAACCAAGGTTATGCTGTTGTTGCTTATCCAGGTGTAGCTAAACCTGTGGAACATTTTCCTGAAGGCTTGATAGAAGCTATGATTCCAAATGATTTTGAGTTTGCTGCGAATAACAGAGGCCGCATTTTGAAAGAATGGCAGTCACGTTACGATGGTAAATCAGACCCTAAATAGGAAATTTTGTCAGGCAGTGAAGCTCTTGCTGCCTGACACTTTTTTGTTTTCCAAATTTTGGATTAATAATAATATTTACTTAAGGAATAAGTCTTGGAAGGCATCAACGATCCGCAATCCTCGTATCTTTCAATAAAAAATCTTTGGAAATCATTTGGAAGCTTTACAGCTCTCAATGACGTATCTTTAGATATACAAGAGGGAGAATTTGTCTGTTTCCTAGGCCCCTCTGGATGCGGTAAAACAACTCTTTTACGTGCAATAGCGGGGTTAGATCTGCAAACAAGTGGGACAGTAGTGCAAGGTGGTAAAGATATTTCTAATTTTCCAGCTTCTGAGCGTGATTATGGAATAGTCTTTCAATCATATGCTTTATTTCCGAACCTTACTATTGAGAAAAATATATCATTTGGTCTTGAAAATACTGGGCGATCTAAAAGTGAGATCAACGAGCGAGTATTGGAGTTGTTGCATCTTATTGGGCTACCTGATCAGGGCCCTAAGTACCCAGCTCAACTTTCTGGTGGTCAACAACAACGGATCGCTTTGGCAAGGGCAATAGCATCTGGCCCAGGTTTGC
>NYSJ01000073.1 GCA_002682975.1 Paracoccaceae bacterium | reverse complement strand
CTAGACGAGAGATTATTTTGTCTGCTGGTTCTATAGGGTCACCTCAAATACTCATGCTATCGGGCATAGGTTCCGGATCGGAACTTCAAAGACTTGGAATAGAAGTTAAAAGTGATCTTGCAGGCGTGGGGAAAAATTTACAGGATCACCTCCAGGCTCGTCCAGTTTTTAAAACAAACCTTAGCACAATAAATGTAGAAACCAGTAATTATTTCAAGCAAGCATTGATTGGTTTGCAATATATTTTAACTCAGCGCGGCCCGATGACGATGGCTGCCAGCTTAGGAACTGGTTTCCTAAAAACTGAGGCTCACTTAGAGACGCCAGATATTCAATTCCATATTCAGCCATTCAGCGCTGATATGCCTTCGAAAGTAACACATAGCTTTTCTGCATTTACAGCTTCTGTGCTGCAGTTAAGGCCAGAAAGTACGGGTTATCTATCGTTGAAGTCACCTAATCACCTGGAAGCTCCAGAAATCTATCCAAATTACTTATCTACTGACACAGACTGTAGAACCATTGTAAAAGGTGTTCGGATTGCTAGAGAAATAGCAGCATGCCAGCCTCTGAGATCGAGTGTAACCGAAGAGCATTCACCGGGTTCTAGCGTTGATCTAAACGATGAGGACGCGACTTTGGATTGGATAAGGCGCACTGCTGTAACAATTTACCACCCAACTGGTACATGTAAAATGGGTACTGATGAAATGGCCGTTGTTACTCCAAATTTAAAAGTAAAAGGGGTAGACGGTCTACGTGTTGCTGATGCTTCTATTATGCCAAGAATAACGAGCGGAAATACTAATGCACCAGCGATAATGATTGGTGAAAAAGCAAGTAACTTAATTTTAAAGGAGGCTTAATAGCCAATTTAAAAATTCGAATAAGGGTGCTTCCCGCATCTTTTATAGGAGCCAAGTAAAGCCTTCGACTTGGCAGCTTTTACGTTAGACACAGAGGGCGATGAACAATGGGAGGAAGAACATGTTCAGTTTAAAATCTGTGGCAGCTGGAGCAACAGCTTTAGCACTTTTGGCCACATCAGCGACAGCCGAAACTGTCATTCGTATACAATCAGTGCTCGGTAATTCCAGCGATGAAGTATTTATGCTTCAGAGTTTTGCGGATGATGTTGAGGGTTTGACAGGTGGTTCTGTTAAAATTGAAATTTTACCAGCGGGTGCAGTAGTTGGGCCTCGTGACATTATGGATGCGGTAGACGCAGGTCTGGTCGAAGGTGGCTTTGCTTGGACACACTACTGGGGTGGTAAACATCCTGCCGCCAATTTATTTGGTGCTCCGATTGCAGGTGCTGGGGTCGGCTTAGACGCAATGTCTTTCCTAGCATGGTTTCAGTATGGCGGTGGTAAAGAACTTTATGACCGACTTTGGGATGAAATGGGTGTAAACGTCAAAGGTTTCATGTTGCAGCCAGTTGGCCCAGAGGCACTTGGTTGGTTTCCGAGTAAAATCGAGACGATGGATGACTTCCGTAAACTACGCTTTCGTGCTCCTCCAGGTATGGTTGGTGCTGCTTACAACGAAATTGGCGTTGCTGCTGTTGCTATGGGTGGTGGTGACATCTTACCAGCACTTGAAAAAGGCGCAATTGATGCTGCTGAGTGGTGCTGTCCACAACCAGACTCTGTTTTTGGCTTTCAGAAAGTGTTGAAGCATTATTACCTGCAAGGTCTTCATCAGGTTGTTGTGAATGCTGACTTCTATCTAAATGGAGACGTTTATGATAGCCTCTCAGCTACTGAGAAAAAAGCATTGGAAGTTGCGGCAAATGCATCTTTGTCGAAATCACAGTCCTACCGGATAGGAACAAACGGTGCTGCTCTTAAAGACCTCACAGAAAATCATGGTGTAATTTTAGAAGACACACCAGCTGATTACTTTACCGAGTATATGGCTGCAGCCAAAAAACTCCTAGAGGAAGCAGCTGCAGAGGATGAGTTCTTTGCAGAGGTCTGGCAATCCCAAAAAGACTTTGCAGACATCGTAGTACCATTTTGGGCTGGCGCGCAAACTTCAAATGCAAGTTTGGGTAGAGCTCACGCTGACACTCTAAAGTAAATTTTATTATCATGAGCGGGGCCGGGTTGGCCCCGCTCATTTCTTTTTTTGGTAAGTACAGTAGTATTTTCCTGAACAAGAATTTCTCCCTTCTTAAAGGGTAGTCGTATAAAGGGAGTATGGGATATGGCTGATGAAGTTGACCCAGCAGATTTAGAAATTGCCGACGAACTGATCGCCGAAAGGCGGAAAGAAAAGCCTGGTGAAACACCTGAGGGTATGACCTCTTGGCAACGTCCCATCACCGGAGCTATCGATCTCTTGAATGACTGGGCAGGAAAAATTTTATGCCTTTTAATGATCCCATTAATTGGGGTTGTAGTATTTGAGGTCATAGCAAGAAATTCGTTTGGCATTATGGCAAGCAATGGCTGGGACGATACTGCTCGAGCATTGGGGTTGGGGCCGACTGTTTTTGCTTATGATATAAGTCGAATGATATCAGGTGTATTGTTCATGGGAGCTGCCGGGTATGGCCTCATGAGAGGTGTTCATATCCGTGCTGATTTTCTATATAGAAATTGGTCTGATAAGACCCAAGCTACGGTCGATTCACTTCTTTATATGCTGTTTTTTATACCGGCGATGATTTTTTTTACAATTATTGCAGCTCAATATTGGGAATTAGCATACAGAACGGGTGAAACGGCGTTTGACAGTCCATGGGAACCGCTTTTGTGGCCGGCTCGATTGGCTATGCCTGTTGGGGGTTTTTTACTGTTGCTTCAAGGATTGCCAGAACTTTTTCGTGCATTTCACAAGATGGGTAAAGAGCGTGAGAAATATTTCGTATTTTCATTGCCTTTTTATTTCATTATTTTGCTTTGGCTTGTTTTGGCAGTATTTACACCNGATATAACCCCTGGTGGAGAATGGTTTACGGACGTTATGTCCTCAAGACCTGGATTGTCTAAACCTACCATTGGGTTGATTATGTTAGCTGCAATGATTTTTGTGATCTTTATAGGTTTCCCTATTTCGTTCACGCTGATTTTTTTAGCGTTTATCTTCGGTATTTGGGGATCAAACTTTAAACTTACTACACTTCTAATGACGCTAAATACTAACTCTACAATGCTCAATGACCAGTTGATGGCAGTTCCATTATTTATCCTGATGGGTATTGTTATGGAGGCGGCTGGCCTGATGGAGCGCTTATTTTCATCTATTCAGATGATAATGGCTCGTGTACGTGGTTCGTTGTATATTGCCGTCTTGATTGTTTCTACAATTTTCGCCGCAGCAACTGGGATCGTTGGCGCATCGGTGACGTTACTGGGAATAATGGCAGGGGCCACGATGAGTAGATCCGGCTATAATGTGCAGCTTGCTGCTGGCACAATTACGGCCGGTGGCACGCTGGGGATTTTAATTCCACCATCAATTATGCTCATTGTGATGGGTCCAGTTTTGGAAGTTTCAACATTAGATCTGTTTCGTGGTGCATTTATACCCGGTGCATTACTGGCGTCACTATATTTATTATATACATTGGGTCGATGTTGGCTTAATCCGAATCTTGGCCCAATTCTTCCAAGTTCAGTTCAACCAAAAACATCTGATTTTTATGGTGCCGAAGTTGCTCTAATATCTCTTGGTATTCTCACAATTTGCCGAGTGTTTGGTCTCGGTCTTGGAGGAGCGTTTGGAGGTTTCATTCCATTTGGCGGACTACTTGTTCTGATAGCTGTTATGCTTGTGGCTCATCGGGCATATCGGGACCTTAAAGTTCTTAGACTTACCCTTCCAATAGTGATCCTATTTCATTCATATATGCTATATATTAGCTGGACCACGGCCAGCCCTACTATTTCGCTTTTATTATTTATATTTACGTTATTTTTATCAGCATTAGGGCTTCCAATTTACCGCAGGGACGCAAATGATCGTTTTCAGTTTTCAGAAATATGGGATGAATTTTTTGCAGGACTAATGCCACCAACAATTTTGATCTCTTTTGCTTTAGGCTCAATCTTACTGGGTTTTGCAACTCCAGCAGAAGCTGCTGCGATGGGTGCATTTGGAGCAATACTACTATCCATTGGTTACCGCAAATTTACTATTCCTGGNTTCTTTGATAATTTGGTTAAATCACTAGAAATAACAGTTTTGATTATGTTCTTAGTGGCGGCGTCAAACTTTTTTGGTGCAGAGTTCTCTTCTCTTGGAACACCAAAGATGCTGACTGAAATGTTGTTGGGTATGGACATGTCGCCCTATTTAATTTTAATCTTGATCATGGCCTTAATCTTTTTACTGGGATGGCCATTGGAATGGGTACCGATAGTCTTAATCGTGGTGCCAATCCTGCTCCCAACAGTTCTGTCATTAGATGTTCATGGGTTAAGCCAATATGATTTGATGGTTTGGTTTGGCATTTTAGTTGCGGTTAACCTGCAAACTGCATGGTTATCACCGCCAGTGGCTCTTTCTGCATACTTTCTCAAGGGCGTTGTGCCAAATTGGGATCTCAAGGATATATATCTGGGAATGATGCAGTTCATGGTAATTCAATTGATTGGACTGATACTCATTTTTATTTTTCCTCAAATTGTTCTTTGGTTGCCAAACCAAGTTTTTGGACAATAGGGCGCTTAAATGACTAGATCAGCTTTATCTTATCAAAAATGGCCAATAATAGTCACTGTAATCGGGCTGACTTTATCAGGTTGGCTAGGTTGGATAACGACGGGTACTTTCTCTGGGCTCATAGGATTTCTAATTATTGGAGGAATACTGGCAGCCTTGGAAATAGCTCTTTCATTCGATAATGCGATTGTTAACGCCAATAAATTGGTGGAGATGACCCCGATATGGCAAAAAAGGTTTTTAACTTGGGGAATTCTAATCGCTGTGTTTGGGATGCGTATTATTTTCCCACTTGCTATCGTGGCAATCTTTGCCTGGATCAATCCTTTTGCGGCAGTCCATCTAGCACTGTCAAATCCAGATGAATACTCACATATCATCGAAGAAGCCCACGGTCCGATATCTGCTTTTGGGGGNACATTTTTGATGATGGTTGCCCTAAAGTTTTTTGTTGATGAAGATAAATCAGTTGATTGGTTCGTTGGACTGGAAAGAAATTTGCGAAGGGTTGGATCAATACGAGGCTTTGAAATTGTTATTGTCCTATCCATGATTGTTGGGATTTGCCAATTTTTGCCAGATACAAAGCATGCATCTTTCCTGATGTCTGCTCTGTTTGGACTTTTGGTTTTTATGCTGGTGGATGGTTTGGGTTCTTATCTTGATGGAATAGCTGGATCTACAACCTCGATTGGGGTTCGTGGTGGCTTGGGTGCTTTTCTATATCTTGAAGTTTTAGATGCTAGTTTTTCTTTTGATGGCGTAATTGGCGCTTTTGCCCTTACAACTAACATTGTGCTGATTGCGATTGGTTTGGGTATCGGCGCAATGTACGTGCGCTCTATGACCATAATGTTAGTAGAACGCGGTACACTCGCTGAATTTCGCTATCTTGAGCATGGAGCTTTTTATTCAATATTTGCTCTTTCTGTTATTATGTTTTTACAATCACTTTTCCATGTACCTGAATTAATCACTGGTGGCATTGGATTTTCTCTGATTGGCTTTGCCTTCTATCGATCAATTCAACATAACAAAAATGAAGCTGCAGTTAAAGCAGCTGCAGGATTATAATAATGACTATAAAATACTTAAAAAAAGCACCGCTTCACTCACGTAGTGATGACACTAAGACTCAGCAAATTGTAAGGGATATTTTAAATGATATCGAAGCAGGTAGAGACGAAAAGGCATTAGAGTACGCAGCAAAATTTGATAAGTATGATGGTGAAATTATTCTATCAAAAGAGGCTATTAAGGCTGCAACTGCTATAGTCCCAGAAAAAATGAAGCAAGATATTCAATTTGCGCATTCGAATGTAGAGAGATTTGCTAAAGCCCAAAAATCTACTGTAGCAAATTTTGAAACGGAAGTAGTACCCGGCCTCATAGCTGGGCAAAAGGCTATTCCTGTAAATGCAGCGGGGTGTTATATTCCTGGAGGACGCTATAGTCACATAGCGAGCGCAATAATGACCGTGACAACAGCAAAAGTCGCGGGTTGTGAAAACATTATAGCATGCTCTCCCCCTAGACCAGGCGTGGGTGTGGCTCCAGCCATAATTTACGCTGCTCACATTTCTGGTGCTGATAAAATACTTGCAATGGGCGGTGTGCAAGGAATCGCAGCAATGACTTTTGGTTTATTTGGTTTGCCAAAGGCAAATATTCTAGTTGGGCCGGGTAATCAGTTTGTAGCAGAGGCCAAGCGTATGTTGTTTGGCCGTGTTGGTATTGATATGATTGCTGGTCCTACTGATAGTCTTATTCTAGCAGATGGAACAGCTGATCCAATGATAGTGGCTGTTGATTTGGTGGGCCAAGCAGAGCATGGCTATAATTCACCTGTTTGGCTTGTGACGGATGATCAAGCACTGGCTGAAAAAGTTATGGAACTCGTTCCCGGGTTGATAGAAGATTTGCCAGACACCAACCGTGAAAACGCGTTTGCCGCATGGCGAGATTACGCAGAAGTCATTCTATGTGATAACCGCGAGGAAATGGCGCAGACATCAGATGACTATGCACCAGAACATTTAACTGTGCAGGCTTCTGATCTAGATTGGTGGTTGGAAAATCTAAGTTGTTACGGGTCTTTATTTTTGGGTGAAGAAACTACGGTTGCTTTTGGAGACAAGGCATCGGGTACGAACCATGTTTTGCCAACTTCAGGAGCCGCTAATTATACAGGTGGATTAAGTGT
>NYSJ01000095.1 GCA_002682975.1 Paracoccaceae bacterium | reverse complement strand
TGAAATCATTTGTACAGGAAATCCTGGCCCATCATCACTTATGGTGATTTTTATGTCTACCTCACTCCAACTAAGTACAATCCAAACTTTGCTATCAGCAAAATCAATCGCATTCTGGATCATATTTCTCAAACCGTGAATTATCTCAGGCCGACGCTGGATAACTGGATGGGATATATCTTCTTTTGATTTAAGCTTGATTTCGAAAATTATCTCTACACCCCGATCCAAATGTGGTTCGGCTGCTTCTCGAATTACTTCAGAAGCTGGTGCATTGCGCATATGCTGGTCGTCTTTACCGGCCTGACCCATAGACTGAAGAATATCACGACAACGATCGGCTTGATCTCTAATCAAAACCGCATCCTCCAATAGCTCTTTCTCATCCTTTAATTCATCCATCAGCTCACTACTCGCCAACTTAATGGTTGCCAGCGGTGTTCCAAGCTCATGCGCAGCAGCTGCCACAACGCCGCCTAAGTCGGTAAGCTTTTGTTCTCTGGAAAGGGCCATCTGAGTCGCAAACAATGCATCAGACATATCATTAACTTCAACGGTTACTTTACGCGAATAGAATCCTAAAAATATCATTGAAATAACAATGGCAGTCCAGTTTCCAAAAATAAAAATATTGGGAACTCTTAAAATAAAACCTTGCTCTGTCAGTAGTGGGTAGTTGTAATTAGCCAGTAAGGTCACTGCGACTATTGCTATCACGCCAAGGGAAAGTGTATACCTAACGGGCANTGAAGTCGCTGAAATAGCAACAGGGGCGATTACTAAAACTGCAAATGGATTGTTGAGCCCACCNGTAAAAAAAAGCAGCAACAGTAATTGAAGTAGATCAAATAATATCATANCCGTATTTTGTTTTTCCGATANCCGTTCATTTTTTGGAAAAACGAACATAGCCACAAGATTACCTGCCACTGATATTCCAATTGCAAAAATGATTAGATCNAGCTCTAANCGNAAGTTATAGAATTGAACNGCAACNAGAACTGCTGCACTTTGACCAAGTATTGCNACCCAACGCAATAAAATCGTTGTACGTAGTTTAATCCATCGNCTACGCTGATTATCTCTAGATANTGTTACTGCATTTTCGGGTATCATTGTCGCACCCTCTTTATTTTAAAGGATATTCTTAATAGTCATGTATAACANGGTATTNAGGCAGNTCAAGAATATGACAAANATGAAAAACATTGTTTACCTATCGGNCGCTTCTTTATTCATACTTATCAGTCTNACATATTTGGCCACAACNCCAATCTGGCCNTTTAATAAAGANGATANGTTTGCTCANTGCCGAAATTCAAAAGTTACTGGNGGTNCTGCAAGNATTGGAGGAACTNTCGAGTTAGTNGCNGCTGANGGNAGTACTGTTTCAGATNTNGAAATCTTTTNACAACCCTCNCTTGTNTACTTNGGTTACACATTNTGTCCTGACGTTTGCCCATTACATGTTTCTAGAAACGCNGATGCCGTTGATNTGCTTGAANAAAGNNGCATTCAAACAACACCAGTTTTNATATCCNTAGATCCAANNCGTGATACTCCAGAGGTTTTNCAAGAATTTGCCGAAATGATCCANCCACGAATGNTNACATATACTGGNAGCGAGGANCAANTAAGATCNGCNAGNAAGGCTTATCGAACCTACTANAAAAAACAAGAAAGNNANGATGAATACTATCTNGTAGATCATTCAACTATAACTTATTTAGTNTTGCCAAAGTATGGTTTNGTNGAGTTTTTTAGGGCTGACACTTCACCTGANNTTATGGCCGAAACTACTGCATGTTTTGTTGAAAANAGCTAANTTTACAAGACATTNGANCANAAAGTATTATCTATTANNAANTGATGGGNTCAAAGGCAGGAGACAACCCGTGAAAGAGGTTGAAAAAAGAACAATTGGTGAAGANAACTCACTACTTATTTTNGANGACGATGAACCATTTCTGCGTCGNCTAGCAAANGCNATGGANAAGCGTGGTTTTTCTGTNGAAACAGCAGGNTCAGTTGCNGCGGGTGGNGCAATAGCCACAGCTCGNACACCTGCTTACGCAGTNATTGANCTAAGGCTTTCAGANGGCAACGGACTTGATGTAGTCGAAATTTTGCGTTCNAAACGTCCTGATTGTCGCATAGTCGTNTTAACTGGGTATGGAGCTATAGCNACCGCCGTTGCNGCGGTAAAAATTGGTGCGACTGATTATCTNTCAAAGCCAGCAGATGCNAATGATGTNATAAATGCTTTATTGGCAAAAGATGATGAGCTTCCNCCNCCNCCTGAAAACCCNATGAGTGCGGACCGTGTAAGGTGGGANCANATTCAAAGAGTNTATGANCTTTGNGANCGAAATGTCAGCGAAACTGCNCGNCGTTTAAATATGCATAGAAGGACACTGCAACGCATATTGGCGAAGCGNAGCCCAAANTAANTTTNNTTAAACAGGCAAATCGAANCTTTTTGCAACACAATACTGATTGCCATCATTTTNGAACNGCTCATATTCGTAAAAACCTAAACTNTCATAGAATTTAATAGCTACCTTGTTAAAGATNCCCACNGTNGCGATTATTGAGANCATGTGTGTTTTACTTGCATATAGTTTAGTAGCGTGAAACAGCTGCTTCCCAGCANTAAGCCGTCTAGCNTTTTTTTTNATATAAGTAGAAATAAGCCCCCAATCAGATGGTAGCTTNTCCACTCCAGCCCAATTTGGATCTGACCATTCAAGCAGTTGAAAGCCAATTATAGACTTTGCCTGGATAGCCACATGACCGCAAAGGGCAAATTGACTTTTAAAGTAAACCTTTTCAAATTCTAGAGGCGTCATGGTATTATTATTGAGCGTCTTTCCACCCTCGACAATTATCTCATTTAAGATATTAGATATTTCAATAACGTCATCAGATCGAACTTTTCGAACATAAATTGACATTAAATTTGATCCAATAGTGCTGAGCATTTTTCGAT
Source organism: Paracoccaceae bacterium (assembly GCA_002682975.1). Next base: position 2,673 of record NYSJ01000095.1, on the reverse strand, counting down.
GTAGTCTTTTCGAACTTGGGCAGGTGGTCGGATCTGAATTGAAAATTGGGTTAAATAAGAGTGTTTGAATTTTCCAAAAAACTTATCTGCTTCGTATTTTGAGAAACCAGCTATTTCCATTGCCTCTAACCAAGCACTAACTTTATCTGCTTTCTTTATTTTTCTCTTAAGATCTAACGATACTTTTGCTGGCAAACCAAATCTTCTGTGAATGGCGACCGTAAGTTTCTCATCTAAATTTTCATACCCATAACCAACTGCCGCTTTCACTGGCGAAATAAGATCACCAAGTACGTATTCTGGTGCATCGTGAAGCAAAGCAGCTAGCCTTGCCTCAGAACTACTATTTGGATTCAACTCATCGAAAATCTTTTCTACTAACAGTGAGTGCTCAGCCACGGAATACGGAAAATCACCACTTGTTTGACCATTCCAACGAGCAACAAAGGATAATCCATGGGCGATATCCTGAATCTCGATATCTAATGGCGTGGGATCCAACAAATCTAGTCTGCGTCCAGATAACATTCTTTGCCATGCGCGCTCTGGTTTCATAATACCGCCTTTAAATAAAAAGATTTTAATATTGTTTTTAAATACTTTAAACAAATTATTGATTAATTGCAGCCTTGTTTTAGTTGTGTTAGCAGACGTTAGAACGGAGTTTAAATATGGCCAATGATTACATAGTAAAAGAAATATCGCTTGCAGATTTTGGGCGTCGAGAGATGGATATAGCAGAGACAGAAATGCCAGGCCTTATAGCGCTCCGTGAGGAATATGGCGCTTCTAAACCTCTTAAAGGCGCTAGAATAGTTGGTTCGTTACACATGACGATACAAACTGCTGTTCTAATTGAAACACTAGCAACGCTGGGTGCCGATGTACGGTGGGCATCTTGTAATATCTTCTCTACGCAAGACCATGCAGCAGCAGCGATCGCAGAATCTGGTATTCCTGTCTTTGCGATCAAAGGTCAATCTTTAGAAGAACATTGGGATTACTTGGACCGATCATTTCAGTTTAAAGATGGCCCAAATATGATTTTGGATGATGGCGGTGATGCTACACTTTACGTTCTTTTAGGCGCCAGGGCTGAGGCGGGCGAAGAGATACTTACTGTTCCCCAATCTGAAGAAGAAGAAGTGATTAAAGTTCAAATTTATAAAAGAATTAAAGAGTCCCCTGGTTGGTTTACTAAAACGAGAGACTCCATACGCGGTGTATCAGAAGAAACAACAACTGGGGTTCATAGACTTTATGACCTTGTAAAAAATGGACAACTTCCCTTTCCTGCTATCAACGTAAATGACTCTGTAACAAAGTCTAAATTTGATAACAAATATGGATGTAAAGAATCTCTGGTGGACGGAATTCGTAGAGCCACAGACACCATGATGGCGGGCAAGACCGCAGTAGTGTGTGGATATGGCGATGTTGGCAAGGGTTCCTCTGCTTCACTGCGAGGTGCAGGAGCTCGAGTAAAAGTCACAGAGGTCGATCCAATTTGTGCATTACAGGCTGCAATGGACGGTTTTGAAGTAGTCGTTCTTGAAGATGTGGTAGCGAGTGCGGATATTTTTATAACAACAACGGGAAACAAAGACGTCATTCGTATAGAACATATGCGGGAGATGAAAGATATGGCCATTGTTGGAAACATCGGGCATTTCGATAATGAAATCCAAGTTTCAAGCCTTCGAAATCACAAATGGACCAATATTAAAGAACAAGTTGATATGATAGAAATGCCAAATGGCAATCGACTGATCCTGTTATCTGAAGGCCGATTACTGAATTTAGGAAATGCAACTGGTCATCCATCATTTGTTATGTCTGCCTCTTTCACTAATCAGGTACTTGCACAAATCGAGTTATGGACAAATGGCCAAAACTATAAAAATGAAGTATTTATACTACCAAAACATCTTGATGAAAAAGTAGCACGACTACATTTGGATCGCATTGGCGTAAAACTTACAAAGCTGGCGGTAGATCAAGCTGATTATATCGGGGTTACTCCGGATGGTCCTTTCAAGCCAGAGCATTACAGATATTAATTGAAAATTATTCCAGATTTATTCTTGCCTTTGAGGCCGTGACAAGAGGCTCTGTATCGCCTGCTTTAAAGAAATCTGACCAGTTACAAGATTGTTTATAGCTGCCATTACCGGCGTATCAATCTTGAATTCCTTCGCCTTTAGAATTACGGCACTGGAGGTACTTGCACCCTCAACAGTTATGTTTTTATCAAAAGATTGTTGTTTCCCCAGTGCAAGACCATATCTGTAGTTTCTAGACTCAGAAGACATACAAGTTAAACTTAAATCTCCTAATCCGGACAATCCTGACAGCGTTTCAGGCTTAGCACCAAAATAGGGTGCAACACTTAAGATTTCAGAATAACCACGCGTCATAAGTGCAGCTCGGGAACTACTTCCATAACCAGCACCAATAGTGACCCCACAACCAATAGCGACAACATTCTTTAAAGCCCCACCAAGTTCAGCTCCAATTGGGTCATCAGACCAATAAAGTCTCAGAATCTCTGACCCTAGTTCTTTTTGAATATATTGTGCCAAACCTTCTACTTTAGAAGCGATAGTGAGGGCGGTGGGAAAACCTGAAGCCAAATCAGATGCCAGTTCTTAGTGCTCTCATGCGGTACTACTC
>NYSJ01000072.1 GCA_002682975.1 Paracoccaceae bacterium | reverse complement strand
AGACTGAATCAAGATTAGAACACATAAATTATAATTGGATTGAATGGGTATTAAAATGAACGAACAATCTTCAAACGAATTCTTTCATGGATCTTCATTTATGCAGGGCCAAAATGCAGAATACTTGGAAAGTTTACAGCAAACTTTTAAACAAAATCCAAATTCCGTAGACTCAGCGTGGCAGGCATTTTTCCAGTCTCTTGAGACTGATGCAGCAGATAATGGAAACAGTTCCCAAAAACCTAGCTGGACAAGACAAGACTGGCCCCAACAACCAAATGACGAATTCACTGGTGCTCTCACCAGTGAATGGGGCGATGACTCTGAAATTGCGATCCGGGCAAATGCGGCAATAAATGCAAAAGCAAATGCCGCGAATTTTACCTTAAGTGACGAAGCAGTAGAAAGAGCCGTACTTGATAGCATCAGAGCTATTATGATCATTCGTGCACATCGAATTCGTGGGCACCTTGTCGCTGACCTGGATCCACTAGGATTGAGAGATGAGGCCATCCATCCAGAGTTAGACCCTAAATCTTATGGCTTCACAGAAGAGGACTTAGACAGACCTATTTTCATTGATAACGTTTTAGGACTGCAGATTGCGTCTATGCGCGAAATAATTGATTTAGTGCGACGGACTTACTGCGGAACGTTTGCTCTTCAATATATGCACATTTCCGACCCAGAGCAATCTGCTTGGTTAAAGGAGAGAATAGAGGGCTACGGAAAAGAGATAAAATTTACTAGGGAGGGCAGAAAAGCCATCTTAAATAAGTTGGTTGAAGCTGAAGGCTTCGAAAAGTTTCTGCACGTCAAATACATGGGCACGAAAAGATTTGGTCTTGACGGGGGAGAAGCATTAATCCCGGCATTAGAACAGATTATAAAACGAGGCGGTGCTTTGGGCGTCAAGGAAATAGTAATAGGAATGCCACATAGAGGGAGATTGTCAGTACTCGCGAACGTTATGGGCAAACCATACAAGGCAATATTCAATGAATTTCAAGGAGGATCATCCAAGCCAGAGGATGTTGATGGCTCTGGCGACGTAAAATACCATCTAGGAGCTTCGTCAGATAGAGAGTTTGATGGAAATAATGTTCATTTATCTTTAACAGCCAATCCATCCCATCTGGAGGCAGTAAACCCAGTAGTAATAGGCAAAGTTAGGGCCAAACAACAGCAATTAAATGATAAAAATAGAATCTCCGTGCTACCATTACTTCTTCACGGGGACGCAGCATTTGCTGGCCAGGGAGTCGTAGCTGAATGTTTTGGGCTATCTGGATTAGTTGGGCATAAGACTGGTGGCACAATACATGTCGTCGTAAACAATCAAATCGGCTTCACTACTGCACCGCACTTCAGCCGCTCCTCTCCATATCCTACGGATATAGCCCTTATGGTTGAAGCACCAATTTTTCATGTGAACGGGGATGATCCAGAGGCAGTGGTTCATGCTGCAAAGGTTGCGACAGAGTTCCGTCAAAAATTTCAGAAAGATGTGGTCATAGATATAATTTGTTACAGGAGATTTGGTCATAACGAGGGCGATGAACCAATGTTCACAAATCCGATAATGTATAAAAAAATAAAGAAACAAAAAACGACTTTGACCTTATACACAGACCTTCTTGTTCGAGATGGTCTGATCCCCGAAGGAGAAATTGAAGATTTGAAAACTGGATTTCAGTCGTTCTTAAATGATGAATTTGATGCTGGGAAAAATTACAAACCAAATAAGGCTGATTGGCTTGATGGAAGATGGGCTCATTTAGATCGAAATAAAGATGACTATCAACGGGGACAAACGGCTATTTCTGAGGATACGTTTGATAAGGTTGGCGCCGCACTTTCAAAATTGCCTGATGACTTTCCTGTACACAAAACAATTTCACGACTACTAGATAATAAAAACAAGATGTTTAGCGATGGCACCGGTTTAGACTGGGCAACAGCCGAAGCTTTAGCATTTGGCTCCCTTTTAACCGAGGGTTTTCCTGTGCGACTTTCTGGCCAAGATGCGACACGAGGAACGTTTAGTCAAAGACACTCTGGAATTATTAATCAAAACAGCGAGGATAGATATTATCCACTAAATCATATTACCAAAGAACAGGCAGAGTTCGAAGCAATAGACTCTATGCTATCTGAATATGCAGTATTGGGCTTTGAGTATGGTTACTCGTTATCTGAACCTAACGCGCTGGTAGCTTGGGAGGCACAATTTGGTGATTTTGCTAATGGTGCCCAAATCATGTTCGACCAGTTTATTAGTTCTGGTGAAAGTAAGTGGCTGAGAATGTCCGGCCTAGTCATTTTGCTTCCTCATGGGTTTGAAGGTCAAGGACCTGAACACAGCTCAGCTAGATTAGAAAGATTTTTGCAAATGTGCGGTCAGGACAATTGGATTGTGGCTAATTGCTCCACTCCTGCAAACTATTTTCACATCTTACGCCGTCAGTTACATCGATCATTTAGAAAGCCACTTATTCTAGTGACACCAAAGTCCTTACTTCGTCATAAACTTTGTGTATCAGATAAATCCAATTTTATAGATGGTTCCAGTTTTCATAGAGTTTTATGGGACGATGCAGAAAGTGGATTCAGTGAAACAAACCTTGTACCAGATAAGAAAATTAAGAGAGTAGTAATGTGTTCCGGAAAGGTATACTTTGATCTACTTGAGGAGCGGGATAAAAGAAATATAAACGATATTTATCTGTTGAGGTTCGAACAGTTTTATCCGTTTCCAGCAATTTCAGCTGTAAAAGAATTGGAAAGATTTAAAAGCGCTGAAATGGTTTGGTGCCAAGAGGAACCAAAAAACCAAGGCAGTTGGACTTTTATGGAGCCAAATCTTGAGTGGGTACTTACTAGAATAAAAGCCAAGTTTAAACGTCCAAAATATGTTGGTAGAGCAGCAAGCGCATCGCCAGCCACGGGCTTAGCTTCAACTCATAAAAATCAACAAGAAGTGCTTGTAAACGAAGCACTAAGTTTTGGGAGACATTAAATTATGACCGAAATTAGAGTACCAACCCTAGGAGAATCTGTTACTGAAGCCACGGTCGCAACTTGGTTTAAAAAACCAGGTGAAAATGTTTCTACGGACGAAATGATATGTGAACTTGAAACTGATAAAGTTACTGTGGAGGTGCCTGCTCCAATTTCAGGTGTTTTATCTGAAATTATTGCCAACGAAGGTGAAACGGTCGCAGTAAATGCATTATTGGCGGTATTAACCGCTAAGAGTAATAATCTAACATCGGAGACACAACAAAAATCCGATAATGATAATCAAGAGAATGGTCTAAAGACTGACAAATCGCATAAAGATTTAAGCGTGGAAGTAGCTCCATCTGCAAAAAAAGCTATTGTCGAAGCAGGCATAGCTCAGGACGAGATTACTGGTAGCGGGCGTAACGGCAGAATAATGAAAGAAGATGTTAAAAATGCCATATTAAGTAGGGAACAAAACCAATCACTTGAGAAGGTAGCACAAGTATCCATTCCAGTAGGCTCTAAATCTACAAATCAAAATATAAATATACGCGAAGAACGTATAAAAATGTCGCGACTTCGTCAAACTATCGCAAAAAGGTTAAAAGATAGTCAAAATACTGCCGCAATGTTAACGACCTATAATGAAGTAGACATGACCGCTGTTATAGATTTGAGACAAGAATATAAAGAACTTTTTCAGCAGAAGCATGGAGTGCGTTTGGGCTTTTTGTCATTTTTTACAAAAGCTTGCTGCCAGGCGCTGAAAGAAATACCAGAAGTAAATGCGGAAATTGACGAAGATGAAATCGTTTATAAAAATTATGTTAATATGGGAATTGCTACTGGCACGCCGACCGGGTTAGTAGTGCCAGTTATTCGTAATGTTGACGAACTTTCATTTTCAGAAATTGAGAAGAAAATTGCAGAAAAAGGGTCGCGGGCGCGAGACGGAAATCTGTCAATGGCTGATATGCAAGATGGCACATTCACGATATCAAATGGAGGTGTATACGGCTCNTTAATGTCCTCACCAATACTAAATCCACCACAGTCTGGAATACTTGGAATGCACAAGATACAGGACCGGCCAATTGCAAGTAATGGAGAAATAGTAATCAGGCCTATGATGTATTTAGCCTTGAGCTATGATCATCGTATTGTGGATGGAAAAGGAGCGGTAACATTTTTAGTNAGGGTAAAAGAAGCCCTAGAAGATCCAAGACGNTTACTGATGGATCTATAAATTAAATCATTATAGCCGATCTAAGCATTAGAACGTGATATCTTAGGTTAAAATTAAAGGGATAGAAATGTCATACGACGTAATTGTTATTGGTAGTGGGCCTGGAGGATATGTTGCGGCAATACGTTGTGCTCAACTTGGACTGAAAACGGCTTGCGTAGAAGGTCGAGAAACTCTTGGTGGAACCTGTTTAAACGTCGGGTGTATTCCATCCAAAGCTTTGTTGCATGCTTCACATCTATTACATGAAGCGCAACACAATTTTTCAAAAATGGGTCTCAATTCTGAAAAATTTTCAGTCGATTGGAGCCAGATGCAAACTTATAAAAAAGAAGTGATAGAAGGAAATACTAAAGGAATTGAGTTTTTATTTAAGAAAAATAAAATCGACTGGATTAGGGGTTGGGGCGCAATTCCGTCAANCGGAAATGTAAAAGTAGATGACAAAAATTATGAAACGAAAAATATAATTATTGCTTCTGGATCCGAACCTGCATCACTTCCCGGAATAAAGATTGATGAAAAGATAATTGTTAGCTCTACGGGCGCACTCGAACTAAAAAAAATCCCAGCTAAAATGGTTATTATTGGAGCTGGAGTGATCGGTTTAGAGCTAGGATCAGTTTACTCAAGACTTGGATCCGAAGTGACTGTGATAGAGTACATGGATAATATTACACCGGGTTTGGACACAGAGGTTCAAAAAACTTTCCATCGTATATTAAAACGGCAAGGAATTAAATTTATAATGGGTGCCGCAGTACAATCTGCAACTTGCAAAAACAATAAAGCAAGTATTTTATATCAAAAAAATTCAGACAACAGTAAACATACCCTAGAAAGTGATATTGTACTGGTCGCGACTGGTCGAAAGCCCTTCTTAGATGGGATGGGAATTAAAGAATTAGGTGTAAAAGTTTCTGAGAAAGGCCATATTGAAACTGATGATAAATGGAGAACAAATGTTGATGGAATCTATGCAATAGGGGACGCAATTCAAGGACCAATGCTGGCGCATAAAGCTGAGGATGAGGGAATCGCAGCCGCTGAAGTTATAGCTGGGAAACATGGCCATGTTAATTATTCAGTAATCCCCGGAGTGATTTACACGTCGCCAGAAGTGGCCACGGTAGGAAGAACTGAAGACGAGTTAAAGTCGTTAAAACAAGATTATAAAGTAGGAAAATTTATGTTTATGGGAAATGGCCGGGCAAAAGCTAACTTCGCCACAGACGGTTTTGTTAAAATCTTAGCTGACGCTGACACCGACCGTATTTTGGGCGCCCATATTGTTGGACCTGCTGCTGGCGATCTTATTCACGAATTATGCATGGCAATGGAATTTGGAGCTGCTGCACAAGACATTGCTTTGACCTGTCATGCACATCCAACCTATTCAGAAGCTATTCGAGAGGCTGCAATGGCCTGCGGAGATGGCCCTATTCACGCCTGATGTTGTGGAAGCTCCAAGATAATTTCCATTATAACTCTTTATTTAAAGTGGAAAAGGTCAGGTTGCTTCAGGGGTCATCTTTCCTCCACTCTTGCCTTTAATACGAGCCTTCGTTTTTGGGACTGCCATAACTGAATCTTTAACAGAACTTTCAGCATTAGTAGCATCACCGTCAGGATCGTCATCTCCGTGAGGCGGTTCACCCTTTATAACCCTCTTGATCTCGTCACCTGTCAAAGTTTCGTATTCTAACAATCCTTGAGCAAGCCTATCCCATTCTTTTTTCTTCTTAGTGAGAATTTTGTAGGCGCGATCATATGCTTCTTGAATA
>NYSJ01000071.1 GCA_002682975.1 Paracoccaceae bacterium | reverse complement strand
ATAGAGGCACTTATTGATCAGCTCTATGGTATAAATCGTCGGATAATGCAAATTGACGGGGCTATGGTCAAGTTGGCTGATCAGGCGCGTATTAACCGTCGAGATTTCATCGAGGAATATAGAGGTCAAGAGTTAGATCCCGGCTGGCTCGACCGCATGGCAGAAAAAACTGGCCGTGGGTGGCAGATGTTTATTGAAAAGTCTCGGGAGAAAGCCGAAGAGCTCAGGGCGGATATGGCGCAGGTCGGGCAGTATATCGGTCTGGACATCGCAGAGTTTCGCAGAATCGTGGCACAAGTCCAAAAAGGGGAAAAAGAAGCTCGCCAAGCGAAAAAAGAAATGGTTGAAGCAAACCTTAGATTGGTAATCTCGATTGCAAAAAAATATACAAATCGTGGATTGCAATTTCTTGATTTAATCCAAGAGGGCAATATTGGATTAATGAAAGCTGTTGATAAATTTGAATATAGGCGCGGATATAAATTTTCTACATATGCTACTTGGTGGATTAGGCAGGCTATTACCCGTTCGATAGCAGACCAAGCTCGGACAATTCGGATCCCTGTTCATATGATTGAGACTATCAATAAGCTAGTTAGGACAGGTCGGCAAATGTTGCATGAGATAGGTCGCGAGCCTACTCCTGAAGAACTGGCTGAAAAGCTGCAGATGCCGCTTGAAAAAGTCCGTAAAGTTATGAAAATTGCCAAAGAACCTATTTCATTGGAAACACCCATTGGTGACGAGGAAGATAGTCAACTTGGTGATTTTATAGAAGATAAGAACGCTGTTTTGCCTCTTGACAGCGCGATACAAGAAAACCTGAAAGAAACAACCACTAGAGTTCTGTCATCGTTAACGCCGCGAGAGGAACGTGTCCTGCGGATGCGGTTTGGTATTGGTATGAATACTGATCATACGCTCGAAGAAGTAGGTCAGCAATTCAGTGTCACTAGAGAGCGGATAAGGCAAATAGAAGCTAAGGCTCTTAGGAAACTTAAACATCCAAGCCGTTCCCGTAAGTTAAGAAGTTTTTTGGATCAATAGCTCCGATAACATAGTGGTCACAACTGAATTTGGGCAAAACAAAAAATATTATCATCAAGACTAATGGCCTGGGTCTATATGATTTCACTAGTGAGCTGAAAAATTGGGTATCGGGTGAGGGAATACTGCATTTGTTTGCAAAACATACCTCTGCAAGTCTTCTGATACAGGAAAATTTTGATCCGGAGGTAAAAACGGATCTAATCAATTTTTTTACAAGGTTAGTTCCGTTCGCCTCAGATCCAAGAATGCGGTATCTTTCACATCGCTATGAAGGTGAAGATGATATGCCCGCACACATAAAGGCTGCGTTGGGTCAAGTCTCTCTTACAATACCCGTAATTGAAGGGGAATTGACTTTGGGTTCTTGGCAAGGCGTATATTTATTTGAGCACAGGAAATCTCCAAAAACTAGAGAAGTTGTAGCAAAGCTGCAAAGCGACACATAATTTCACTGTTAGTAAAAAAAGTGTATCAAATAGCAAGATCACACAATATGTTGTTACTGAAAAGCTAGGATTAATAGTCCATGCTTATTGAAACTGATTGAAAGGAAGATCAATGCGGTGCCCTTTTTGTGGTAATATTGATACTCAAGTCAAGGATTCTAGGCCTGCTGAAGATCATGTATCAATTCGCAGACGAAGATTTTGTTCTGCTTGTGGAGGCCGGTTTACAACATATGAACGTGTGCAATTACGGGACCTAGTAGTTATAAAGTCCAATGGTCGCCGAGAGGAATTTGACAGAGCAAAGCTAGAGCGATCAATTAGAATCGCACTCCAAAAGCGGCCTGTTGAGCATGAGCGTATGGATCAAATGATTTCTGGGATAGTACGTAGGTTAGAAAGCTCGGGCGAAACCGATATCCCCTCCAATCAAATTGGTGAAATCGTTATGGAATCTTTAGCGAGAATTGACACTGTTGCGTATGTCCGGTTTGCCAGTGTCTATAAGAATTTTCAAAATCCAGACGATTTTGATAAATTTGTCAGCGAGTTGCGCCCAAAACCTCTCGACGAATAGACAGTATGGTTAATCAGTCCTTGACCTATGAACATTTCATGTCAGTGGCCTTGTCACTTGGGCGACGTGGTCTTGGTAAAACTTGGCCAAACCCTTCAGTTGGCTGCGTCATTGTGAGAGATGGTATTGTCGTCGGAAGAGGGGTTACTGGAAAGGGTGGTCGTCCTCATGCTGAAACCCGAGCATTGACCCAGGCTGGGAAGAGGGCTCAAGGTTCTACCGTTTTTGTTACGCTAGAGCCGTGCTCTCATCAGGGTCAAACAGGTTCTTGTGCCACGGCACTAATTGAAGCTGGTGTTAATCATGTGGTAGTGGCCATAAAAGATAATGATCCTCGGGTAAATGGGTCAGGTTTGAGAATGCTAAGATCTGCCGGAATTAAGGTCACGACTGGCGTACTTTCTGACGAGGCAAAGTGTGATCATAATGGCTTTTTGCTCAAAAATAATGAGAGTAGACCAAAAGTCACTTTAAAGTTAGCTACAACTCTTGACGGTCGTATTGCGGCCCGTACCGGTGATAGCCAATGGATCACAAATGAGAGATCGCGAGAAATAGTTCAGCTCCAGCGAGCGCATCACGACGCAATAATGATTGGTGCAGGGACTGCTCGCAATGATAACCCAAGACTTACCGTAAGGAATACTGCACTTTCTGCGAATCCTGTTCGCATAATAATTTCTGATAAAATTGATTTACCAATAAATAGTAAGCTGTTTACGTCAATAAAATCACATCCTACTTGGATTATCCATGGTGCTGATACTGACGAAGAAATAAAAAAGGCATGGACTGANGAGGGCGCAAAGCTGTTAAAGACAGAAAGCGCTAACGGAAAGATTTTGCTCAAGAGTGCCCTTATAAATTTAGCAAGTGAGGGAATTACGTCTGTTTATTGTGAAGGTGGTAGCACGCTGGCTGCGAGCTTACTCTCAGATAATTTTGTTGATGAATTAATAATTTTTACAGCTGGTGTAATCATAGGAGGAGATGGTTTGCCGACGGTTGCATCCTTGGGACTTGATAATCTTAAAGATGCCAGGCGTCTAAACCTTTTAGAGACTATGACAATTGATGGTGATGTAATGACCCGATGGTCTTTTAAATAGAAGCATCTAATTCTATGAAAGCGTCACAATAGTGAAAATTTAAACTAGTGCTTCTAATCTTGCTTTTAAATAAGTAGGTTTCAAACATCCAAATAGTGTACGAGTTAGAATTCAAATTATTCAAAGAAAATAAATCCGAAGGATAGTATCATGTTCACTGGAATAGTAACTGACATAGGTAAAATTATCGAGCTGGAGAAGCGTGGTGATTTAAGGGCAAGAATCCAAACTGACTACGACATTAATACCATAGCGATTGGTGCGTCTATTGCATGTGATGGAATTTGTTTAACAGTCATAAAAACTGGTTCAAATTGGTTCGATGTGGAAATAAGTGCAGAAAGTGTTCAGAAGACTCATTTAAAATTTAACACATGGGTAATCGGAGCTTATCTTAACCTTGAACGAGCACTCAGGGTGGGGGATGAGCTCGGTGGGCACTTAGTATCAGGTCATGTTGACGGTGTGGTTGAAATAATCGATATGAAGGAAGAAGGTGATAGTACCAGATTTGTATTTTCAGCCCCACAAGACTTACAAAAATTTATTGCTCCAAAGGGGTCAGTCGCTTTGAATGGAACCTCATTAACCGTCAATGAGGTTTCTGAGTTAAATTTTGGTGTAAATATAATTCCTCATACCAAGGAGGTTACAACATGGGGGACTTCAAAGATTGGTGATTACTTAAACTTAGAAATTGATACACTGGCACGCTATGTTGCCAGGTTGAATGAAACCAACGCAACACGTGGTTATTCTGCAGGATGAAATCCTTCAATTAGTTGAAAGAGACCAATTCTTGCTCCTAAGTATATGCAAGAAAGTGTTAACGGTGCGGAGTAACTTAAAGCGCTGAAAGCCGTCAAGCCTTGGCCCACAGAGCAACCCAANGATAAGACTGCGCCTATCCCCATAATTGATGCGCCAAGAATTTGTCGTTTTAGCTCTCGTGGATCTTCACATGCTTCCCAACGAAAATGACCTTTTATTAAAGAACCGGAAAAGGCCCCAATCAAAACGCCAATAACTGCNCCAATACCAAACTTCATACTTATTGCACTTCCGTACATCGCATAGAGAATAGTTTCACCAACTGGTGCGACAAATGTGAAAGACTGAACAGTTATTGGGTCATAGGCTGACCTNGCCAGCCAAGATGTACCAAGCCATCCGGTTACAATGGCAATNGATACAATTATTGACCAAAAAATAGAGGTAAATTTCATTTTGTTTCTGTGGTTGTATAATCCATATAACAGAAACAAAACTCCTATTAACAGTCCAAATATCGTTGGATTTATTCCAAAGGTTTGAGATCCAAGATATGATATGCTTGGTGGTGTAGATGTCTCTAACGAANTTATGGGAAACAGAGTAACACGTAATTTTGCCAATGGCCCTGAGATAGTGAAGTAGGCAGAGACTCCCATTACTAAAACAAGTACAAAAGANCTCAAGTCACCTCCACCGAGGCGGGCCAAAGCCCCGTACCCGCAATTTCCGCATATAGCCATTCCATACCCAAAGAGGAGGCCTCCTAATATGGCAGAATATAGGTTCACCTCAGTGGAAAGATATAAGCTTTCTGAGAGGTTAATTAGTTCATAATGACTAAATAAGTGCACCCCTATTATACTAAGTCCAAGTGCAAGTGCCCACATTCTAATTCTGATTTGTGACCCNCCGTAAGCTGCGTCTTCAATTGCTCCCAATGTACAGAACCGCCCCATTCGAGCGGCTAATCCTAAAAGAATACCCCCTCCTAAACCAACTAAAGCTGAAAGTTCATTGCCCCCTAAAGTACTAAACATCGAAATTTCTTATCATAAATAAATAGAAATATGCCAAAATTCTTATATAAATTAAAAAAGACACTTAAGCTTCATTTTTGGTATTACAAAATAAGTCATAGACCACTTCTAGCACTCGCTTTGGTTTGTCATCGGCTAAACGATAGTAGATAGTTTTTCCGTCACGCCTTGGTATTACCAGGCCCTCTAATCTGAGCCTTGATAGTTGCTGTGATACAGCTGCTTGACGCGCGGATATAAGATCTTCTAATTCGGTGACAGACTTTTCGCCAGATACTAGATGGCATAATATCATGAGACGCCCCTCGTGACTTATAGCTTTTAAAAATGCAGATGCATTTGTAGCTTTGGTTACCAATTCATCTAGTTCGTCATCCGACATGCTCTTAGTGATAACTGGTAGATTCATTTTACGGCTATTCCTTTTTTATTTGACGAACAATCGGGATTTTTCAGCTGGAACAATTTCTTTAAATTTGCATCTGGCGTCTATTATTTATTTATATTTTGTTTCTCTTTTTAACATAACCTCTAACATACCCCAAAATAAATCATCACCGATGTATCCCTCTATTCTAGAAATTTCTTTAGAGTTATTTGTAAGAATAAAGGTTGGGGTAAATACTACTGGCTTTACATCGATCATTTCCGCTTCGTAGTTAGTAATGTCTAATCTTAATAATGGTGCAAACTTACCCTCAGNTGTTTTGGGGTATATTGCAGCAATTTCTTCATCCCANATCTCACAATACTCACAACCTTGTTGTCCTACATACACTAAATTGTATTTTTCTGACGCATAAGAGAAATCCCAGGCCATTATAAGTAGTATTGTCTGTAGTACTAATTTCATAGATTGAGGCAATGATTGACGAAAATTATTACATCTTCTATAATATGAATATGTGAATTAAACAAGGATCCTCCGATGTTAGATGTCTCGATATGGGGAGCTTTCATCGGCGGTCTGGTTGTATTCTTCTCACCCTGCGTATTACCTATTGTTCCGTTTTATATGAGCTATATGGCTGGAGCAGGACTTGTAGAACTTAAAAAAGATGGTNTAGTTCCTGCTAATATTCGACGTAAAGCTGTAATTTCATCAATCTTTTTTTCGTTGGGTATAATCANTGTGTTTGTTCTTTTAGGAGCAGCAGCCTTTTCAGTGTCNCAAGCTTTTCGAAGTTTTCAAGACGAATTTCGTTGGTTTGCAGGCGCAATTATTTTCATAATGGGCCTTCATTTTTTGGGCGTTTTCAAAATTGGATTTTTAGATCGTCAATTNCAGTTAAATGTTGGCGATACCGGTAAGATGGATGTCGTGGGGTCATTCCTTGTTGGTTTGGCATTTGCAGCAGGCTGGACGCCGTGCGTNGGTGGTGTTTTAACGGCTGTGATTATGACTGCATCCTTAGAATCAAGTGCTTACAGAGGCCTTCTGCTTCTATTTATCTTTGGGATAGGATTAACATTGCCTTTCGTTTTGGCAGCTTTCTTTATTAAACCCTTTTTGAAGTTTGCTGCGCAGTTTCGTCCGTATTTAGGGTTTATGGAAAAGTTAATGGGGCTGATTTTGATCTTTTTTGCTNTTTTAATGGTTACTGGATCTATTAGTAAAATAGCAAATTGGATGTTGGTAGCTTTTCCAACATTATTTGGAGTTTAGAAATGATATTGAAAAAATATTTAGCAATTATAGTTTTATCTGTGTTTTCTTTCCTAGCCACAAATATAAGTGCGTTAGAGTTAGGAGATGACGGTCTGCATAAGACCCGATGGATGCAAGATACTTTCAAGGACTTGAGAGAAGACCTTTCTGAGGCTAATTCAGAGGGAAAGCGGTTGGTTCTTTTTTTTGAGCAGATAGGCTGTATTTACTGCACGAAGATGCACAAAGAAGTTTTTTCGAAGGAAAAAGTATCTAACTACATCGAAGAAAATTTCTTTGTGGTGCAACTAAACCTGCATGGAGACATAGAAGTTACCGACTTTGATGGTGAAGTATTAGCTGAAAAAGATATGGCTCGAAAATGGGGGATTCTTTTTACTCCTTCCGTAATCTTTTTGCCGACAGAGGTAAAAGTTGATGTTTCTGCTCAGCAAGCTGCGGTAGCAACGATGCCTGGAGCCTTCAGTGCTTGGACTACAATGGATCTATTTACCTGGGTTCGTGAGGAGCGCTATCTCCTTGATAATGGTGAGGACTTTCAGCGTTATCACGCAAGAAGAATTGATGAGCGTCGCGCTCAAAACACTGATTGAAGCAGCTATTCATTCAAAATTGAGAATTTGTTCTTGCGTGGGGAGTAATTCGTGTCCTATGCTAACGTTAGCAAGGTAGAGACTCTTTACGATAGCTCAGGGGAGGAAATATGAAACTTTTTGCACAGGCAGCTTTTGCGGCTGCGTTGATCGGCAGCGCTTCATT
>NYSJ01000070.1 GCA_002682975.1 Paracoccaceae bacterium | reverse complement strand
TCCGAAGGTTTGGCTGCAGATTCCAACGGATAGGGGATGGGTTGAGTGCCCTTATTGTGACTGTAAAATCATTCACCGAGATTTTGAGGCTAAATTGACCTGATAGAAATATGAGCTAAGAACTTAAAATGGGCTACTGAATTAAACTTGAATGGATTAAAAAAATGAAATTTAGTAAAGGTCATCATCTCCATTTAATTGATGGCTCTGCATTCATATTTCGTGCCTATCATGCACTACCACCACTCACTCGGTCTTCTGATGGACTACCCGTAGGCGCTGTTAGCGGATTTTGTAATATGCTGTTTCGCTACATTCAAAACAATACTGGTGTAGATGCTGCGACCCACGCTGCAGTGATTTTTGACCACTCTGGCAAAAGTTTTCGAAATGAAATTTACAAAGATTATAAGGCCAATAGGCCTCCGGCTCCCGAAGACCTAGTGCCGCAATTCCCCTTAACACGAGATGCAACAAAAGCATTCAACATTTCATGCAAAGAAGTAGTAGGTTTTGAGGCTGACGATATCATTGCCACGCTTGCTTGTAGAGCTCGGGAGGCTGGAGGTCGAGTAACAATCATTAGTTCTGATAAAGATTTGATGCAGCTAGTGGGTGATGGTGTTGAAATGTTTGACGCGATGAAAAATCGACGAATAAATCGTGACGCTGTAATTGAAAAGTTTGGAGTAAATCCTGAGCTAGTGGTCGACGTACAAGCATTAGCAGGTGACAGTGTGGACAACGTTCCAGGAGCACCCGGTATCGGCGTAAAAACAGCCGCAGAATTAATTAATGTATATGGGTCATTAGAGAACCTTCTGAATAAAGCACACGAGATAAAGCAGCCAAAACGCCGGGAAACCTTAATTAATTTTGAAGAACAGATACGAGTTTCGAAGCAGTTAGTGGAACTGGATTGCTCAATGGAATTAGATTTTTCGATCGAAGAACTGGTAGTTTCTCCTCCACAAATGGATGAGCTTGTTGGATTTTTACAAAAAATGGAGTTCCGTACAATTCTCAAGAGAGTTTCAGAACAGTTCAATGTTGAATTGGCTAAACTCCTACCTCATGAACAGAATTTTCACGAAGATTCTGAAGAAAACAATTATGGTCCTGTAACGAGTAGTAACTACGAAACTGTGAGGACGATTGAAAGGTTTAAAGAATGGATCGAAAATATTCGTTCCTATGGATATGTCGCTTTTGATACTGAGACTACAGGTCTTGATGAAATGACAGCAGAATTAGTTGGAGTATCGCTTTGCGTTAAGCCTGGTAATGCTTGTTACGTTCCAATTGGGCATAAAGAAGGAGATCCGACAGATGGTTTATTTGGTTCAAGTAAACTGTGCGCTGATCAAATTCCAATAGATTTAGTCATAGAACTATTACGTCCTATTCTGGACGATCCGTCAATTCTCATAATTGGTCAAAATATAAAATACGATATTAAAGTCTTATCTAAATATGGTCTGGAGGTTAATGCAATTGATGATACGATGTTGATGTCCTATGCAATGCATGGTGGTCTTCATAGGCATGGTATGGACATGCTATCTGAAAAATATCTGCACCATGTGCCCGTTTCTATAAAATCTTTGATTGGAACTGGAAAATCGGCAATTACTTTTGACTTTGTTCCAATTGATGAAGCTTCTAATTATGCAGCGGAGGATGCTGACATAACTATGAGGTTATGGAAGTTATTCAAACCTAAGCTTCATATGTCGAAAGTAACTAAAGTCTATGAGACTCTGGAGCGTCCTTTGGTGCGAGTTCTATCCGATATGGAGCTTTTAGGGATTAAAATTGATAGAGATACGCTAGTTAGGATGTCAAACTCGTTTTCCCAAAAAATGGTGGTTTTAGAAGAAGAGATTTACAATCTTGCTGGGGAAAAGTTTAACGTAGGGAGCCCAAAACAGCTCGGGGAAATTATTTTTGATAAACTTGGTTATACTGGTGGAATTAAAAGTAAAACTGGTGCCTATTCAACAGGTGCTGATGTTTTAGCTGATCTCGCTACAGAATATGATTTGCCTAGAAAGGTCTTAGACTGGCGACAGNTGAGCAAGTTGAAGTCAACCTATACTGACGCTTTGCAAGATCATATAAATCCATCTTCTGGTCGTGTTCATACATCTTATGTTATAGCTGGAGCAAACACAGGACGACTGGCATCAACTGATCCTAATTTACAAAATATACCAATTCGATCAGAGGAAGGCCGCCGCATTCGAGAAGCTTTTATAGCCGAACCTGGAAAAGTTCTTGTAAGTTTAGATTATAGTCAAATTGAGTTAAGAATATTGGCACATATTGCTTCCATAGAAAGTTTGAAGCAAGCATTTCGTGATGGACTAGATATTCATGCGATGACTGCTTCAGAAATGTTCCATGTACCTTTGGCTGAGATGACTCCCGAGATCAGAAGGCAGGCGAAAGCAATAAATTTTGGTGTAATTTATGGTATATCAGGATTTGGCTTGGCACGAAACTTACGAATTCCGCGTTCAGAGGCCCAGGCTTTTATAGATAGATATTTTGAGAGGTTCCCTGGAATAAAAGAATATATGGATGAAACTGTCCGTTTTGCTAAGGAAAAAAATTATGTTAAGACTCTGTTTGGGAGGGTTATCCACACTCCTGAAATAAATGCAAAGGGTCCAAACGCTGGCTTTGCTAAAAGAGCAGCAATAAATGCTCCCATCCAAGGAACGGCTGCTGATATTATTCGACGTGCAATGATACGCATGCCGATTGCAATATCGCATCTTAATGCGAGGATGTTACTACAAGTTCATGACGAATTACTATTTGAAGTGGATGAAGGTGAGGTTGGGCAACTTGTAGTTCTAGCTAAGTCTATAATGGAAGAAGCCTCTAATCCTGCAGTTAAGCTCGATATTCCTCTTGTTGTTGATGCAGGACACGGTGACAGCTGGGCTCAAGCGCATTAAAAAAATTAGAAATCTATTTTAACTCAGAAGCAAGAATTATAGGAAAGAAATTTTTATTTGACCAAAGACCGAACCATTCTTCTTTGTTATTAGTATTAGTAGAACAAATTTCGATTAACCTGTAGAAACTCTTCCTATCAATCAGCGCCTCTAAACCGGATCTTACGTGTATATAGGGTTTTGGCTCTCCGCTATTTTTATCAATTAAAACGCGAAGAGAGTTTTCTTTATTTAGTTGAACTTTGTCCCCAACGTGGGTTTCAAATGTCAGCGTTTGGTTGCTACCTTTGCCGATAGTTACAAAATCCACGGCTACAAATGGAGCATCGTCAACTTTTATCCCCACTTTTTCTGCAGGAGTTACCAAAAAATATTTATCTTCATCTTTTCTTATGATTGAGGAAAATAGCTTTACAAGTTCAAATCGTCCGATAGGAGTGCCGAGGTAATACCAAGTCCCATCTCTTGCTATACGCATATCCAGGTCGCCACAAAATGGTGGATCCCATAAGTGAACAGGCGGGTGTCCTTTCTTCGTGAGCTGCCGAGCGACTGATGCAATGCCTTCAGCAGTTGGTGTATTATTCTGAGACTCTTTTTTAAGTGTCATTGTCAAACCTTATATAGTTTCCATGAAGAAGAAACCTTTGAAACTGAATTTGCACTAAACTATGGTTTTGATAACTTGTGTATGTAAAATTAAAGTAAATGTTACTTGCCAGTTATATAGTTGGAATGTCTAATCTGTAAAATTGGTTATGAAAAGTAATCAGAAAAAGCTTGCCAATATCTACCCTTGAAAAGTTAAAATCATTTCCCATCTATAAGTCATGGCTGCCTATGCAGGGGCCTTAATTAGTACACGCCGGACGACTGGGCGTTAACCAAGTTATTGCTTAAAAAGGATGACGACTATGCAACATTATGATTTATCACCGTTATACAGCGCCAGCATTGGATTTGATCAGGTCTCTGATTTGATAAACCGCGTTATAACCAACAATTCAACAACAGCTTCTTATCCTCCATATAATATAGAAAAGACTGCAGATGATTATTACAGAATTTCGATCGCAGTTGCTGGCTTTTCTGACGCTGATTTGAGTGTTGAAGTTAAAAATAAAACTTTGATCATCTCCGGTCAAAAGGATGATGATAAAAACGAAAGAAATTTCTTACACAAAGGAATAGCTACAAGGGCATTCAAAAGGAAATTTCAGTTGGCAGATTATGTTAAAGTAAAATCAGCCGACCATGCTGACGGTATGTTACATATCGATATCTTTAAAGAAGTGCCAGAAGAACTTAAGCCTAGGCAGATAGAGATTGCAGTTAAAGGCACAAAAACTCCAGTAATTGAACATTAACTTACGATATTTTTGTAGTGTGCTCAGTTTAATTATTTGAGTGCACTACCGCAACTATGGGCCCCATTGGCCAACCAAAGTCATGTCTATTTAGCTGTTTCGAATATAATCTAGAAATTTTCCCGTCCAAATATAAAGCATTTGGAACTTTTAGCTTTTCTTTAAATATGCGCGCGAATGTGTACAAATTTAAGGTGGTTTCTGCTTTCACAAAGTATGCGTGTTGTTTGTCCGCACTAGTTCCCACACCATTCCGTATGAATTTTGATTTGCTATTTTTAAGAAACCGGGGATGTAAACTATCATTCCAAACGAGCATTGGGCCTGACTGTGTGGCGTAGATACATTTGGGGGCCTTATTTAAATAGTCCAAGGTTTCATATACATTAAACATATTAGAGCCAATACAAAAGATGCCATTAGGTAACATTCCGAAGTTTCCTGGGCCTGGACCTGAGATGACGGTTTTCTTTTCACTAGACTCTTCTTTGTAATGTCCAACGGGGCCTAGATCAGGGTGGTACATACCTCCATTCATAGCAAATAATAGCTCTTTTCCGTTGTCATTTAGATCTTGCTTTAAAGTGTAAAAGTTGCCGTAGGGCACCCCATGTTTATTCTCTAAATATAAACGTAGGTCATCGATAAAAATAGAAGTCTTACAGATAGTTAACTTTATATTCTCGAATTTATCTTTCCTGCAATCTAGCGCAAATGCCTTTGAGAAAAGTAGAATACATATTAAGTAAACTGCCACAAACCTCATCACATATCCAAGTCTCTCTTTACCTTTTCCAAACCAAATAATCGCTTGGTTTCATCCATACGATCATATGTCTCGTCCAAACGAAAGCGAAGATCAGGAACATACTTAAGTGTAAGTTCTTTTGAAATAGCTCGTCGAATTTCGTACTTATTTTTTGCTAAAAGAGCTATGGTAGTGTCACCCTCTTGTCCGCCGAGTGGGCACACATAGGCTGTTGCTATCTTTAGATCAGCTGAAGTCGTAACTTCTCCAACGGTGATTGATAGACGATTCAGGTCAGGATCGTGAACAGCGCCTTTGAATAGAATATCAGAAAGTGCTCTTCTTATTAATTCTCCCACCCTTAGCTGTCTTTGGCTCGGCCCCAAGGTGGTTTTATCAAATTTTTTTGCCATAAATGTTAATCTAAGCTGTAAATTGGCCTTTGCCAAGAGGTCCAATTGAAGCTAAATAGCTAGCAATGAG
>NYSJ01000094.1 GCA_002682975.1 Paracoccaceae bacterium | reverse complement strand
AAACACAAGAATTACAATTATTATAGCATACTATTTTAGCTAGACACACTAATATTGATTTTAAAATCTAATGCATCCAGCACCATCCGAAATTCTTTTCTCAGTTTTATCAGGCCTGGATATATTGAGTAGGATAACCTATTAGTTTCAATATTCTAAAGATAACTTTTAATGTAATTATAGCTAAATGTCAGAGGCAAAAGTAAAATGGACCTTTTGGATATCTCATTAATTTTTTCAATCTTATTTTGTAGTTTAGTCGGTGGTTTCATTTTTACATATGCAATTGTAGTTATGCCCGGCTTATCCAATCTTAACGATAAAGATTTTCTAAGGGCTTTTCAGGTGACAGACGCCATAATTCAAAATAAACAGCCTCTATTCTTATTCATTTGGATAGGCTCTATTGTCGCAATATTAACTACAGTTTTGGTTTCATTGCTAATTGTTGGACTAAAAGAAACTTGGTTAATAGTTCTAAATGGTGTTGCCTATTTGTTAGGTGTGCAAGGCATAACAATAGCAATCCATATCCCCTTAAATAACCATATCCAAAAATTGAAAATTCAAGAGCAGAATGATAAAACGTTAGCTGATGAGCGGTTGAAATTTGAAACAAAATGGAATTTCTTTAATACTATACGAACAGGTATCGCCATTTCAGTAAGCGGTTTGCTACTTATACTCTTAACCATACGATAAACTNANATTTCTTATTAACTAAAACTTACNAATTAGTT
Source organism: Paracoccaceae bacterium (assembly GCA_002682975.1). The sequence continues at coordinate 19,400 of NYSJ01000094.1, read as the reverse complement.
ATAAAATAATTTTAATATATGTATTTAAATGATACATTTTTCTAAAGTGATTGAATTGAAATGACATAAATAATTGATTTTAAATGAACATTATAATTATGAAAATTGAAGCTTTAGAGAATAAAAAATAGATGGATGGTTTAGTTAATTCGTTTTTTAGGTTGTTACTGCCCTCTAAAATTTCTGTAAAAACTGAAAAATTTTTAAAAAATATTACCTTGATACTTGGCTTATTAAGCGCCATAGCAATTATTTTTGATTGGTATCCACTNACTATGTTTTTATCTTTTCCATTTTGTTTGATTTGGATTTACTGTGCTTGGCTGCGAACAGAGCCCCAATTAAAATGGGTTAATCTAATTTTTCTCTTAATTTATTCTTATGGTATTGGTCGGTATTTTTTAAACCTTTAAAAACAAATTTTTAGCGAAATTTAAATCGAGATAAAATGTTTAAATCACTTAATATTANAAAAATATTAGAATGGTTCGGAGTTCTTACGGCAATTATTTATTCATTACTTGTTGCTTCAAATACTGGTTATGAGTTTATAGCATTTTCATTACTATTAATATCAGCAATAGCAATTGGAATATGGGCATACCTTTACAAACATTGGGGCGTCGCATTTTTACAGGTATTTTATGCAACAGCAGGCATTATAGGGATGTTTCGATGGTATTAAACAGTACAAGTGNAACCTAATAGTAATTGACCAATATANANTCAATCGTTAGCAAATAGCGGAAACCAAGGATTCAGTTAATGTTGTACTCTACACCCCAAGAATGGAGGAATTCAAAAAAGAAAAAAGTGTTACTTTTTGGAATGTCTGGCTTGGGTAAAACTTTTATTTCTAATATGTTGAGAGTTAGTGGAGATTGGTTTCATTACTCAATAGATTATCGCATTGGCACTCGATATATGGGCGAATTNATATCCGATAGTTATAAACTATCAGCTATGAAAACGCCTCATCTAAATGAACTTCTTATGACCGACTCAATTTACATAGCATCCAACATAACTTTTGATAACTTAACACCTCTTTCAAATTACTTAGGAAAACCCGGAAATGTTGAACACGGTGGAATTCCAATTTCTGAATATGAAAAAAGGCAAGCTCAGCACCGGCAGGCTGAGATTTCAGCATTACTAGATACTGGNTACTTTTCTCAAAGGTCTAGTGAAATTTATCAGTATGACAATTTTATCTGCGATAGTGGTGGATCAATTTGTGAAGTTGTTGATCCGGACAATCCAAATGACCCCGTCTTGAAGCACTTATTCGAAAATACGCTATTAGTGTGGATAAANGGATCTAAAAATCACACTAATTCATTAATAGAGAGATTTGATAAAAACCCAAAGCCTATGTGCTATGATAAAAGNTTTTTATCNGAAAGATGGGCAGAATTTCTGATAGCAAAACAAGTGACTGACGATAAAGTTGATCCCAATGAATTTATTAGGTGGACTTACTCAAAAGCATTGGANCATCGCCAGCCCAGATATGAAAAAATGGCAAAGTGGGGTATTANTATTGACGCTCAAGATATAGAAAAAGTTAAAACTCCTGCGCAATTCAATTCTTTAATTGAAAAGTCGCTTTCAAAAAACTAAATTCTTGAAATCATTTAATTTATCATAAGTCGAAAAAGNACGATACGATGCCTATAAAAATTCCATCCAATTTACCCGCCTTCGATGTGCTAAAAAAAGAAGGTGTGATGGTCATGGACAATTTTCATGCTACCCGCCAAGATATCCGGCCGCTTCGGCTTGGACTGTTGAACTTAATGCCAAAAAAAATTCAAACGGAAAATCAGTTTGCTCGCGTCATTGGGGCAACTCCGCTACAAATTGAACTATCACTAATAAAAATGACAACTCATGATACAAAAAATACTGCTGCAAGTCATATGGAAGCATTTTATCGATCATTTAAAGACATCAGAGAAAGTGGCGAAAAATTTGATGGCCTGATAATCACAGGAGCTCCAATAGANCACCTTAAATACGAAACGGTTACGTACTGGGATGAACTCATAAAAATATTTGAGTGGACTAAAACTAACGTTCACTCGGTATTTGGAGTCTGCTGGGGTGGTATGGCTATGCTTTACCATCTCTACGGAATAAAAAAATATGACCTAAATGAAAAGGCATTTGGCTGCTTTAGNCATGATAACATCGCACCCGGATCACCCTATTTAAGAGGGTTTTCAGATGATTTTATTATTCCCGTTAGCCGTTGGACAGAGCTCAAACAAGCCGACCTAAACAAACATGCACAGCTAAGAACCTTGCTAGCAAGTTCTGAAGTAGGGCCCTGCTTAATTGAGGATCAAAAGAATAATGCACTTTTTATACTTAACCATTTTGAGTATGATAGTGATACTCTCAAACAAGAGTACGATCGTGATTTAGAAGANGGAAAAGAAATATTTTTTCCAAAGGACTATTTCCCTGAAAACGATCCTAGTGTATCTCCTAAAAATAGATGGCGTAGTCACGCGCATTTACTTTACGGGAACTGGATAAACGAAATTTACCAAAAAACACCGTACGATTTAAATGCTATTGGAGCCTAGTACGATTTTAATCGTAATAGTAATATTATATTGCTTAACGTGGTGCTTGGCTCTCTACAAAGCTGAAATAGCTCACAAAAGCCACCCCCCCTTAGGCGATATAGTTAATATCGATGGCAAAATAGCCCATGTAATGATTATGGGAACTGGAGAAGACCTGGTACTAATTCATGGTTCGAGTGGCAACATCCGAGATTTTACATTATCCATCGCACCAAGTCTTGCTAAAGATTTCCGTGTAATTATGATTGATAGACCTGGCCTCGGTTACTCAAAATCATTTAATAAATCAGGTGAAACACTTAAAGAACAAGCAATTTTTTTGTATCAAGTGGCAAAAACATTCGGTGCTACTAAGCCAATAGTTCTTGGACATTCTTTGGGTGGCGCTGTGGCATTAGCTTGGGCAGTATACCTGCCAAATAATATCAGTGGCTTACTTCCTCTTTCAGCAGTCTCAAATCGCTGGCCAGGTGGAACATCGGCTTTCTACAAAATAAACAAAAATTTCATCTTAAATAAGTTTTCAGTACCAATAATTTCCGCTTTTGCACCTAAAAGAAAAATAGCAAGTGATGTTAAAGAAGTTTTTAACCCACAGGAAGTTCCCAGTAATTTTTTAAAAGAATTTGGGGTAGAACTGACGCTTCGTCCAAAAACTATTATGGCCAACGCAAAACATCGGAACCAACTTAAAGACCAGATAATACATCAGTCAGAATTTTATTCTAATATTTCTGTTCCTACTATTATCATGCATGGAACCGAAGACGAACTAGTTCCCATCAGTGTTCATGCCATTCCACTAGCTAAACAAATTCCAAACAGTAAATTTATTAAATTGCCTGGAATTGGACATATGCCACACCATTTTCGACAAAATGATATAGTTTATGCACTTAAGCAAATTAAGCGCCAGGCATCAAATACACGGAAGTAGAAATAAAGTACTAACATCAAACGTGAAGTCGTAAAAAAACCACCTACATTTCTGTAAGTGGTTATTTTTATTGCTGTCCTTGAAAGACGTGAACGTAAAACTTTACCGCTTAGCTAACCAACCTCTCTTTTAGATCATTGTTATTAAACAAATAAAAGTACTCACCAAAATAATGTTACGTTAATGTTACGCTTCTCTTATCCAAAATATTTAATTACACATATCGTTCATAAGACAGTATGAAGAGCGCATCAATTTTAGGAAAGTTGACTATGGTTAAATGCAGTTGCCTTTGTACTCAGGTAAGCTTTGAAGTCTCAATTAAGCCGAAGAATTTTGGAGTATGCCATTGTAGTGATTGTCGCAAGTGGACTGGTGGCGTTTTTATGAGTGTGAGTGGTGGTGATAATATTATTTTTGACAATGAAAAATATATAGGCAGATATTCTCATTCTGACTGGGCTGAACGTGGCTTTTGTACCAATTGTGGTACAAATCTTTTTTTCCGAATGAAAAAAAGTAACCACTACTTTTTGATGTTAGGCGTTATTGACGATGACATCAGCCTTCACTTTGAAGAACAGCAATTCATCGACGAAAAACCAAGTCATTACTCGTTTTCAAACGATACTAAACTGATAACGAAAGCTAGAATGATGGAAATGCTGGACAACTATTTAAGTCGATTTGATGATTCAAGATAACTGCCCGCAACCTGAACCTTTTTAAATTTTGCAAAAACAAGGGAAAACTTTCGTTATTGCTCGTCTTTATAGATGCGTAACTCCCTTATATGAATTTTAATAGTAAGCACTAGTTGGAGCTTCAAGTGGTTGGGTTGGGTTGGTGTAACTGTTACGGGTCTGTTACGAGCCTGTTTTGCATAAAAAATTTTAACCAATGATTTCAGTTAGTTGCAGCACATTTTGTTTTATAATAATCCCAAACAAAAAGGGCTTACATTCTTGTAAGCCCTTGTATTTATTTAGTATATTATAAAAAGCCTTATCGCTTGGAGAACTGAAAGGAGCGGCGCGCTTTTCGCTTACCAAACTTTTTGCGCTCCACAACGCGACTATCGCGTGTAAGAAATCCAGCAGATTTTAGTGCAGCCCTTAAGGATGGCTCATACAATTGCAATGCCTTTGAGATACCATGCTTTACCGCACCAGCTTGGCCAGATAAGCCGCCACCTTTCACAGTTGCACTTACGTCAAACTGGTCCTCAACTCCTGCAACCTGAAAAGGTTGCCTAAGGATCATTTGAAGCACAGGTCTGGCGAAATAACTATTCATCTCTTTGTCATTCACCACAATCTTACCGGACCCCGGCTTTATCCATACGCGCGCGACTGCGTCTTTTCTCTTACCAGTGGCGTAAGACCTACCCAGATCATCACGAATAGCAACTCTAGGGGCTGCAATTTCAACAGCCGTAGTATCGTCAGATGTACTTACATCCAGATCGCTTAATGATTTTAAATCTTCGCTCATTAGTTTGTCACCCGTGTATTTTTAGAATTCATTGATTTAACGTCCAAAACACTTGGATCTTGTGCTTCGTGGGGATGATTAGATCCAGCATATACCCTGAGATTTGTCATTATCTGCCGGCTCAATTTATTACCCGGTAGCATACGCTTGACAGCCTGAGTAATAACACGCTCTGGGTGGGCGCCATCTAAAATTTGTTGTTTAGTTCTGGATTTTATACCGCCCGGATGGCCAGTGTGCCAATAGAAGTTTTCTTCTCTCTTTTTTCCAGTCATCTGAATTTTTTCAGCATTTATGACTATAACATTATCCCCACAGTCCATGTGAGGTGTAAAAGAGGGTTTATGTTTGCCGCGCAGACGCATTGCTATGATCGAAGCTAATCGGCCAAGTACTATTCCGTCTGCATCGACTAATATCCATTTTTTTTCGATATCTGCAGGGGTCGCAGTATATGTCTTCATTAAAATACCACCTGATTTCATTATTTTTCTAAACTTAATTAAAGGCTTATATCGCCAATATTACTGAGGTCAAGAGTATTTGAATAAATATAAATGAATAAAAACAATAGTTTACAATAATGGTAATATATTACCGTATTAGTTTTTAATTAACCCATCTTATAACAAGGAGAAAATAAAACTTGTTATGCATCCAACTCAGCGTCCCAGTACAAAAAGTCCATCCAACTTTCATGCAAAAAATTCGGCGGAAACTTTCTTCCGACATTCATCATTTGATGAGGCTCAGGGCGTACCGGCTTACGCCTTAAATGCAAGCCCGAATTTTGAAGGCTTTTTGATCCCTTCTTTAAATTACATGGGCTACACGCCGCAACAACATTAGCCCAATTAGTTGTACCCCCTTGAGATCTTGGAACCACGTGATCAAACGTCAAATCACCCTTGGAACCGCAATATTGGCATGAAAACTCATCCCTCAAAAAAAGATTGAAACGAGTGAAAGCAACTTTTTTTTGAGGTCTTACGTAGTCTTTCAAGACTACTACTGAAGGGATTTTTAAACTTATTGAGGGACTATGCACATAATCATCGTACTCTGCCACAATATCAACCCTATCCATAAACGCAGCTTTTACTGCATCCTGCCAACACCACAATGAAAGTGGATAGTATGAAAGCGGTCTATAATCAGCGTTCAGAACCAATGCCGGGTTGTTTTTGGTAGATGTAGGATGTCTTACAAATTCATTCCTAAAGTCTGCCTCCATACCAGTGTCCCTCAAGCAATCATTATCATTTTGGTATAACTATATATTGAGTTGAGCTCGTGACAACCCCCATTTTGTGGCACTTTATTTAAAATTCAAAAATATATTTCCACCATTTAAAAGCCTAACTGATCACGCAAAAAGGCCAAAGAAACATCTAATCCATCAGGGGCAATACCATGCCCAGTACCTTTTTGAATATGAGCATAAACATCTTTGAAGCCTGCGGCCTGTAATCCTTCCACTCCCTGTGGCATTGATTGTGGCGGGACGACATCATCCTCGTCCCCATGCACAAACATAACTGGCATGTGACTTACTGCCTCATCAACAAGAAGTTCTGGTTCTAACAGTCTGCCTGAAATTGCGACAACACCAGCAATAGGATCTTCTCGCCGAGGCGCGACATGCAAAGCCATCATTGTTCCCTGAGAGAACCCAAACAAAGCGAGTTGTTCCGGCAATATGTCTTCATCGACCATTAGGGCGTCGAGAAACGCATTCAAATCATCCACTGCAGAGATCATGCCCTTTTTGCTCTCCTCCTCGCTAGATCCATCTATCCAAGGGATTGGAAACCATTGAAATCCCATCGGACTGCCCGCACAATTTTCTGGAGCATCTGGAGAAACAAACAGTGTGTCAGGAAGATGCTCAGATAAAGGCTCTGCTAATCCCAATAAATCATCCCCATTTGCTCCATATCCATGGAGAAAAACCAAGACTGAGCGTATATCACCTGACTTTGGTTCGGTACGCTTAGATTTTAATACACGTGTCATACAACGCCTCCCCTATTTTTTTTAAAACCATAGTAATTCCATAGGAGAAGTGCCCCAACAGACCGCCATGGCGACCACTTTTTTGAAAGATTTCTCAGCTCAGCCTCAGTGGGCCGTTCGTCAAAGGAAAATAATAGTCTTGCCCCTTCCTTCAATGCAAGATCGCCCGCTGCAAAAATATCGGCCCTTTTCAAACTAAACATTGCATAAATTTCAGCCGTCCAAACTCCAATACCAGGCACTTCAGTTAAAATATTAATAACTTCATCATCACTTTTTTGTCTCAGATCTACATAATCTAAATTCGCTGCGGCCAAGGCTTTTGAATACCTAATTTTTTGCCTGCTGAGCCCAGCCTTTTTCAGACGATCCTCAGTGGCTTTGAGGATTTTATTAGGATCTGTCAGATTCTCAACGTCCAATCGGGACCAAATAGCATTTGCGGCTGCAACTGAAACCTGCTGACTTATAATTGCTTGTAGTAAAGTTTTGAATCCATCTGGCCTTGAACGTAGCTTGGGCAGGCCAGTGTGTTCTATGACACGTGCAAACCGGGGTTCAAGCAAAGTAAGGGCATCAATTGCTTGTACCAGTATCTCATCAGTCTCTATAAGAATTTTATCCGTCATTGATTAGTATCCACCCACTTCAATATTTCGAAAACTGACGAAATTACAAGTGCATTAGACCTTTGCGGCCTATCTATCATCAAAACTAAAATATTCATCGCGCGCGCTGCTTCAACCTTTGCAAAACTTCCGTTGCCCCCAACATTTTTTATAATCAAAACATCTATATTAAGGCATTCAAATAAACTTATCTCATGTTCAATTGAAAATGGAGGGTCTCCATAAATGAATTCGCCGTTTTTTAGCGAACACTGTTCTATTCTGTCACCCAATCTTCTTATGTAAAATTTACAACTAGTAAGTTTAGAAAATTTTTCCAAGCCACTTCGCCCAGTAGCTATGAACACATTGGATCCATTCGGAATTATTTTCTCTGCCTTATTCAAAGTCGGTAATGTTATCCAATTATCATTAGGTTTTGGCTTCCAAGAAGGTCGGATAAACTTTCTAAATTTTATATTTTCTAGCTCAGCAATCTTTACACAAATTTCTGTTGTGTATTTGTCAAATGGATGGCTCGCATCAATAATAGATTCAATTCGGTTTCTCCGCAAAAAACTAGGTAAAAAATCTTCTTTTTTTAAAGACGATATTTCACCGGCAATATTGAAACTTGTTTTAATTCGCGACCGTTTATCTAGGAAAATAAAGACTTCATAATTAGTTTTTCGGGTCAGTTCATCTGCAATTTGCAAGCCTTCTCCAGTCCCAATCAAAATAAGAATTCTAACACTCACGGCTACCCGAAATCCTTTTAGAACTGGCTTTAAGTATTAAGACCTTTTACACATATTTAATCGATTAAGTCGAAAGAATTTAACAATAATGTTTAGACAAAGCAAAAATAACTTAGCACGCCACAATTTAATTATTTTGATTCTGGCTCAAGCTACGGTCGGAAACCAAATGGTTATGATTTTCATCATAGGCGGACTAGCCGGACAGTCACTCGCAGCCAATCCCTGCTTTGCAACCTTACCTATATCATTGATCGTTCTGGGATCCATGCTATCGGCAAACCCATTGTCGCTTATAATGCAGAAGTACGGACGGCGGGTTGGCTTTTTAATTGGAACATTGGGTGGTGCCTCAGGAGGTATCATTGGCTGCCTTGGTCTCTATCTATCTGATTTTTCAATATTTCTTATAGGAAGTTTTCTAAGTGGAATTTATATGTCCGCTCAGGGCTTTTACAGATTTGCAGCGACGGACACTGCATCTGCCGATTTTAAACCAAAGGCTATTTCTTACGTTATGGCTGGCGGCTTAATATCCGCAATTATAGGACCCCAATTAGTAAAATTCACTTCCAGTAGCTTTGTAATTCCGTTTCTAGGTACATATATCATTGTGATCTTATTGAATCTAATTGGCGCAATTTTATTCCTATATTTAAGAATACCAACACCAAAACAGGAACTAACTGAGAAATACGAAAGTAGGTCCTATAGCCAAATACTAAAAACACCAGAATTATTAGTGGCTATAATTTGTGCAATGGTCGCATACGCCCTAATGAACTTAGTGATGACATCAACACCACTGGCGGTGGTAGGCTGCGGCTTTACCGCAAATAATGCTGCGGATATTGTTTCAATGCATGTTTTAGCAATGTTTATTCCATCATTTTTTACAGGCCATCTAATAGTAAGGTTTGGAAATATTAAGATAATCGCCACTGGACTTTTGATACTTAGCTTATCTGGATTAGTAGCATTATCCGGTATAAGTTTGATGAATTTCTCAATAGCTTTAATTTTATTAGGAATTGGATGGAATTTTAGCTTCATCGGGGCGACAAGTCTCCTGACTAGCTCCCACACACCTGAAGAGCGCGGGAAAATACAGGGCTTAAATGACTTTATAGTATTCGGCGGCGTGACATTTGCTTCACTAGCCTCTGGAGGCCTAATGAATTGCGCAGGCGGCTCAACTGCATCGGGATGGAGTGCAGTGAATTTTGCAATGCTTCCTTTTTTAATCCTGGCTGGTTTAGCTATTTTTTATCTCTCAAGAAAAACAGCAAGAGATAGAATAATTTAGAAAGTCCTTAACAATGCCTTTGTAATAAAAGTCAATGTCATACGCCTATTTTCAAACTTCGTAACGATATTGTCTAAATTCTCAGGATTACTCGCAACAGCGCGTAAAATCTTCCAACTTTTCCATCCAGTAAATAAAACCCACCTCTCTTGTTCTGTAAAATTCTTCAAATCAGTTTTAGCAAGTTTCAAATTATTTAACGCAATTTCACATTGTTGACCAATTTGATTTAACAATAACCCTGGTAGTGGGACTTTTCCTAATCTTTTTAGCTCAGGCGTCGCTACAAGATAATTAGCTAGAGCGATTGCCATGCCAGCATCCTGAAAACGTTTATTGCTCGATATAAAATCACTACCCGAAGCTACCTGAAGAAGGATCACTGTCGAGTCATATAAATAGTTTTTAAGATCGTAAAAACTCTCAAATTTATCAGAATGTATGTCCCATTTTCTCGCCAGGACCACCTTTTGCAATTTTTTTGCCTGAGCTTTTTCAATACTTTTTGCCAAAGGTGTGGCAACAGCATGTTTTCTTACTATTTTTCTTTCAATAATTTCATCAAGAGCATCTAACCACCACTGAATTCGGATTTCAGCAATCATTGGTTCCTTTGTCAAATAAGGGGCTCTCGACACTTCAATGTTAAAGGCAAATATGACAAAATAGTAAGGCCGAAGTTTTTTAGGAGCAGCCATTATACTTCTAAATCTATGCGGATCACTTGTTTCTACGAGAGAAGCACAAAATTTTACGTCATCGTCAAAAATCATTTTGTTTAGTTCATCAAAGCTTGAAAAGAGTTAACAGTACAATTTATCTGTTTAACATAGGTTCAAAAATCTCTTAAGATTTTCCAGTTCATTGCGTCAATTAATGCATCGAAACTTGCATCTACAATATTCGCTGATACACCCACTGTTGCCCATCGGCGACCTGCACTATCTTCACTATCAATTACCACTCTTGTTACGGCTTCCGTTCCTCCCTGAGTAATACGCACTTTAAAGTCAACTAACCTCATATCATCAATAAACCGTTGATACTGCCCAAGGTCTTTTACAAGTGCTTTCGCCAAGGCGTTAACCGGGCCCCTATCGGAACCAAATTCATCCAAACTTTCGCTAACCGATAGTTTCTTTTGTCCGTCCACCTTCACCACCACGACTGCCTCAGAAAGACTTATCATATGGTCATATTTATTCTTTCTTCTTTCTACAGTCACCTTGTACCGTTTAACATCAAAAAACTCAGGAAGTTGCCCCAAATTTCGTCTAGCTAACAATTCAAAACTTGCCTGGGCTGTATCATATGAATATCCTAGCGACTCTTTTTCTTTTACCAGCGTTAATATTTTTGCTAACTCTTCCTCACTTAATTTTTGTGTGATCCCTGCATCATTTAAACGTTTTTTTAGATTAGACGTGCCAGCTTGATTAGACATCGGAATAATTCTTTCATTCCCCACCAATTCTGGGTCAACATGCTCATATGTTGATGGATCTTTAAGAATTGCATTAGCATGGAGCCCAGATTTGTGGGCAAAAGCTGAGGCTCCAACGTAAGAAGCTTGGCGCATAGGCACTCGATTTAGAATTTCATCCAATCGTCGAGACAATCTGGTAATATCCTTGAGGGCAAAGTTGGAGATACCCGTATCAAATCTATCAATATAAGCCGACTTTAGTGCTAAAGTCGGTATTAGAGCTGTAAGATTTGCGTTGCCGCATCTTTCACCTAGCCCATTTAGGGTACCTTGAATTTGACGCACACCTGCGTCTACTGCACTCAAAGTATTTGCGACGGCATTATCAGTGTCATTATGCGTATGAATGCCTAAGTGCGTTCCTGGAATTCCAGCGTTTATTGCTTGTGACACCGCATTTTCTATCTCTCGCGGCAACGTACCCCCATTGGTATCACATAAAACTATCCATCTTGCACCAGCTTCGAACGCAGCTACTAAGGTTTTTAAGGCATAAGCTGAATTTGAAATCATACCATCGAAAAAATGCTCAGCATCAAAAATCGCCTCTCGACCCATCGAGACTACATGAGATATAGACTGCGTAATTGAGTGTATATTTTCATCTAATGAAATACCTAATGCCCTCTCCACATGAAAATCATGTGCCTTACCAACCAAACAAATCTTTTGGGTACCAGCATTCACAACCGCTGACAGTACGTCATCATTTGCCGCTGACTTTCCAACGCGTTTTGTCATACCGAAAGCAACAAGATTTGTATTTGTATGATAATTTTCAAAAAAGGTGGTATCCGTAGGATTAGCTCCAGGCCACCCTCCCTCGATATAATCGACGCCGAGACTNGTTAATAATTCAGCAATCTCTATTTTCTCTTCCGTCGAAAACTGCACGCCCTGCGTTTGCTGGCCGTCACGAAGTGTTGTATCGTAAATATATAGTCGCTCTTTTTGCAATGAGTTAATCCAAGGTGCCAAATGTCTAGTATTTCTTAGACAAAATTACAGTAAAGTATACTCAAAGTATACGTTCGATTGCAGCTAAATCAAAATTGAGCATAGGTACTAACTTAACATTATCCTTACTCATGCGAACCTCAACTCCAGCCTTCAGTAACTTATCTTTTAAGTCNTCCAAATTATCAAAATTTTTAGTTACCATTGCTTCTGATCTTACTTTATTTAAAGCCTTTTCGTATTTTGATAAATCAAACTCAAATGCCCAATCTTTAAAAACTGGGATCATCAACCCTATCAGATTAGCATCAGCCTTTAATTGTGCAAAATTCTTAGTTTGGGCATGATGATGCAGTAAAGCAATAATTCCTGGTGTGTTTAAATCATCAGACAAAAATTCCATAGCTTGCGATGACGGTTTTACATCACCATCCAAATGGACGCACATTTCATACCAACGCCGTAGAACGGTATTAGCTTCATGAGCTTTTGCTTCAGTCCAATCCATCGGCTTGCGATAATGTGTTGACAAAAAAACAAACCGGATAACTTCCCCTGGGAAACCTTTATCAATCAAATCTCGGACAGTAAAAAAATTACCCAAAGATTTTGACATTTTTTTTCCATCTACCTGGAGCATTTCGTTGTGCAACCAGAAATTTGCAAAGCCACCGGAAGGAAAACAGCATTTACTCTGAGCAAGTTCGTTTTCATGATGAGGAAACATCAAATCGTTGCCCCCACCATGAATATCAAACGACTCTCCTAAAAGTTCATGGGTCATTGCTGAACACTCTAAATGCCAACCAGGACGTCCCCTTCCCCAAGGACTTTCCCATCCGGGAAGATCATCACTCGAGGGCTTCCACAAAACAAAATCAAGGGGATTTACTTTATAGGGAGCAATTTCAACCCTTGCTCCTGCGAGCATATCCTCAATAGAACGGCCCGACAGGGAGCCATAGTCTTTATAACTTTCAACAGAAAACATTACATGACCCTGAGCTTCATATGCGTGACCAGACTTTATAAGGCCTTCGATCATTAAAATCATGTGAGGAACGAAATCTGTAGCTTTAGGCATCTCACTTGGAACAAGATTTCCAAGCAACTCCATATCTTCCAAATACCATGCGATAGTTTCATCGGTAATAACTTTTATTTCTTTACCAATATCTTTAGCCCTTTGGTTTATCTTATCGTCAATATCAGTAAAATTTCTGACGTATTTAACATACCGCGCACCAAAAACTTCCCTGAAGAATCTGAACAAAACGTCGAATACTATTACATTTCTTGCGTTTCCCAGGTGAGCGCGATCATACACAGTCGGACCGCACAAATACATCCTTACATTACTCGGGTCTATCGGTTCAAAAATTTCTTTTTTTCGAACTTTGGAGTTATGAAACTTTATTTTGATCATATGAACACTTGCATATTGCTTCAAGAATACCTTTATAGTTTTCTGCATATCCAAAATCGAATTAGCTCAAATTCAATTATAAAATTTATAGGTTTTCGAAGATGAAAATGGAATTCTATTCAATTATCTTTCTACAAATAAGTTATTTGTTTGACAATTAATAGCGGTAATGGCCATTGGTATAAATAGATAGACCAAGTTTTCAGAGTGAGATTATGCCACATTTATCAGATCGTGTTATTTCTATCACAGGGCTTGAGGACGATGGTTGGGAAATTTTTAACCTTGCACGCGAAATGAAGCTGAATGGTAAAGAGATTGTCGAGCTAACAATTGGTGAGCACGATGATACCACCCACTCATTAATATTGGAGGCAATGAATCAGTCAGCGCGAAATGGGAATACTGGATATGCGAGTGTTCCGGGCACGAGCGCTTTAAGAAAAGAAGTCGCAAATAGAGTTCAGAGGCGGACTGGAGTTTATACCTCTGCAAGCAATGTGATTATAACTCCTGGCGGTCAGGCTGGTCTTTTTGCGGCGCATGTTGCCTTGGCAAATCAGGGAGATACCGGTCTCATTATTGATCCTTTCTACGCTACCTACCCTACAACTCTCCGAAGTGCTGGTTTAAATCTTAGAACAGTTAAAACTAATCCAGAGGAAAATTTCATTCCTTCACCTGAAGAATTAGATGCAAAAGCTAAAGGGGCTAAAACTTTACTTATAAATTCACCAAATAATCCTACTGGAATGATTTATGATGAGCATACGTTGCTCGCTATATCGAAAGTAGCCATCAAAAATGATCTTTGGATCATTTCTGATGAAGTGTATGATACTCAAATTTGGGAAGGTAAGCACATTTCAATACGTTCATTTACAGATATGGAAAATCGAACAGCTGTAATTGGTTCTATGTCCAAAAGTCATGCAATGACCGGCAGTAGACTTGGGTGGATAGTTGCGCCGGAACAAGTGATCGAAAAATTGGCAGATTTAGCTTGTAACACGAATTATGGTGTTGCGGGCTTTATTCAAGATGCTGGCTTATATGCACTAACTCAAATGCCTGAAATTGAAGCAATTGTTGCAGAGCCCTTCAAAAGGCGCCGAAAAATTGCTCAAAAAATTATTAGAGAATTCCCTAGTGTAAAAATATGTCCGTCGTTAGGGGGCATGTACTTGATGCTTGATATCCGTGAAAGTGGATTAAATGGCATCGAATTTTCAAAGGCACTACTTAATGCCAAGAATATAGCAGTGATGCCGGGTGAAAGTTTCGGCACCAGTTCCGCTGGACATATACGAGTAGCAATGACAGTATCAGATGATATTTTCGAATATGCTACTCGCACTATTTGTTCATTTGCATCAAACTTTGTTTGCTCAACCAACTAGTTCCAAACCCGCAAAGAAGTATGCAATCTCAACTGCCGCTGTTTCTGGCGCATCTGAACCATGCACTGAATTCTCACCAACGCTCTCGGCATATTCAGCCCGTACAGTTCCTTCTGCGGCTTCTGCAGGGTTGGTTGCGCCCATTACTTCGCGGTTTTTAAGTATAGCTCCCTCGCCCTCTAGAACCTGAACAACAACTGGTTCGGAAGCCATAAAATCACATAGTTCGTCATAAAAGGGACGCTCAGCATGTACTTCATAAAACACTCCAGCCTGATCCTTTGATAGGTGTATCCGTTTCTGAGCAATAATTCTTAANCCTGCNTCNTCAAACTTAGCATTGATTTTGCCAGTGAGATTTCGTTTTGTGGCATCGGGTTTTATAATACTTAAGGTACGTTCTATTGCCATGATATTATCCTTTTAAATNAGATCACTATTTTACAGAATGNAAAACTAGTGGCGCGCTTAACACGACACAATTGATTTGAAAAGTGGCTATGTATCAAAACTAACATCTTTTGCTATACAAAGCGTGTATTGGTTTAAGTTAGTTCAAAAGCAAAACAATTTTAGAAAAATTTGTTTTAAATAGAGTATAAATTGAATTTAAAAACGAACCTAACTAGTTTTTAACAAAGCTTGTCTCTTTACGCTAATACTGTATGAGATCAGGACATGATTTCTTTCGAAAATATATCCTTTTCCATTGCAGGCCGGACCTTGGTCAAAAATAGTACAGTAAGCATACCGAATGGTCATAAAGTAGGTCTCGTGGGACGAAACGGAACGGGCAAAACATCTCTATTCCGATTAATTTACGGAGAAATTACTTTAGATAATGGGAACCTGAAATTAAATAAAAATGTGCGTGTAGGGGGCGTCTCTCAAGAAGCTCCAAGCAGTAGTATCACTTTGATAGATACTGTACTGGCTGCAGACCAAGANAGAACTGATTTACTTGAAAAAGCCCAAATTGAAAAAGATCCCTTAAAAATTTCCGAAATTCAAACACGATTGACCGATATAGACGCTTGGTCGGCAGAAGCGCGCGCCTCGACAATCCTAAATGGGTTAGGATTTGANAAGCATAAGCAAAAACTGGCGTGTTCTGAGTTTTCCGGTGGATGGAGAATGAGGGTTGCTCTCGCCGCGGTCCTTTTCTCAAAACCGGAGCTACTTTTACTTGATGAGCCCAGTAACTATTTGGACCTAGAAGGGACGATATGGCTTCAATCTTACATATCACAATACCCAAGTACTGTCATAATTATCAGCCATGATCGGGCCTTGCTAAATAGCTCTGTAAACTCAATTTTGCACCTCGAAGACAAGGAACTTCANCTTTACACTGGAAATTATGAAACTTTTGCCAAAACGAGGGCNGCCAGACTAGCACACAAAGAAGCCGAGGTTAAAAAACAAAATTTAAGGCGCCAACACCTTCAGTCTTATGTGGATCGGTTTCGTTATAAAGCTGACAAAGCAAAACAGGCTCAGTCTCGATTAAAAATGCTTTCCAAAATGGAGCCAATTTCACTTTCCAGTGAGGCAACACTAAGAAAATTTGAATTTCCACAACCAGAGGAATTATCTCCTCCCATTGTAAATATTCAGAGTGCCTCAGTGGGTTATGGAGTAAAAACAGTTTTAAATGACATAAGCCTACGAATAGACCAAGACGACCGGATCGCGATACTTGGGCAGAACGGTGAGGGCAAATCAACCCTTTCAAAACTGATAGCTCATAAATTGAAACCGCAGATTGGAAAAATTATCCATTCGAACAAATTGCGAATTGGATATTTTGCACAGCATCAGGTAGATGAGTTAATCTTAAATGAAACTCCAATCGATCACGTTAGACGAGAACGGCCATCTGAAACACAGGGCCAGATTAGAGCTAGNTTAGACGGATTTGGACTTTCAGTAGAGCAAGCTGATACGCAGGTTAAAAGCTTATCAGGGGGACAGAAGGCACGATTATCACTATTACTGGCTTCTCTGGACGCTCCTCACCTTCTTATTTTAGATGAGCCCACCAATCACCTGGATATTGAAAGTAGAGAAGCTTTGGTCGAAGCACTGACGAAATATTCTGGAGCTGTTATTATTGTTTCCCATGATATTCANTTGTTGTCGTTAGTAGTCGACAGATTGTGGCTTGCAAAAAATGGAAGCGTAAATGCCTATGAATATGATTTAGAAACATATCGAAAATCCCTTCTTTCAGGTGGCTCAGCAAAAAAAAGCGAACAAGCAAGAAGNAACAAAACAATAAAACAATTCTACACTCAAGACCAACTAGCAGGATTTAGAAGTGTNGTTAAGAAATCAGAAGAAAGGGTTGAGAAACTGCTCACAATGGAAGAAAAAATAAGCATAAAGTTAGCAGACCCANAAATTTATTCCGATAACCAGAAAGAGGAGCTTATCCGCTGGAATGCAAAATATGCTGAGGTTCGGAANGCACTCAGAAAAGCAGAGGAAATTTGGGAGAAATCACAAAAAACCTTGGATAAGGCGTTAACTGAAAATTTAAGTGAGTAGACATGGAAACAACATTGCTCATAACCTCTCTCGTTACACTTTTTGTNATAGTTGATCCAATCGGATTAACACCAATTTTTTTCTCGTTAACGCAAGGTTTGTCCACAAAAGAACGTCGCATTGTAGCAAGAAGATCTGTCATTGTTGCATCTTGCATTTTATTATTATTTGCAATTTTTGGTGAAATAATACTTACCTTCATCGGGATTTCCATGCCAGCTTTTAGTATTGCTGGAGGCATCTTATTATTTTTAACTGCCTTAGAAATGTTATTTCAAAAGCGTAAGAAACGCCGTGAGGCACAAGGCAATGAAACTTTAGCTAGCCATGATGATCCTTCTGTTTTTCCTTTAGCAGTACCGTTAATTTCTGGGCCNGGATCAATTGCCACTGTTATTTTACTTTCGCAGACACATACCGGTTATTTTGGTTCTTTTGAATTGGCCCTNATAATTTTTATAACGATGGTTGCTACATATTTATTNTTCTCCGCCACCACATATCTTAACAAATATCTCTCTCCTACTTTCATAGATGTGGTAACACGTATTTTGGGAATGCTACTTGCCGCTTTGGCTACTCAATTCATAATGGATGGAATTCACAACTTTAACCANTACTAGTATTNAAATTCTANTTGGNGTCGAAANTTAATGGAAAATCAAAAACTTATATTTTTANGTATNATTCTTATATTACTNTTGAGTTCATATCTCATAANCATGCGCNATAATTTATCAAAATTNTTCAAATCAGNCGCTGCATGGGTNATCATATTTTCTTGCTTCGTTGCAGGATATGGTTTTTGGCAAGATATGACGCGGCAAAATCCCTTAGCTACAATAAATAATGGCTCTGATATAGTAATTAAAATGAATGATGACGGGCACTTTCATACAACCGCTCTTGTGAATGGCGTTGAACTAGAATTTCTAATTGATACTGGGGCTACACATATTGTCCTCACAAAAAAAGACGCTAGGAAAATAAATTATGACCTATCCAAATTGATATTTTGGGGGAAATCTGATACAGCAAATGGCGTAGTGAAAACTGCGCCAATTAGGTTGCGATCGATTAAAATTGGGCAATATGCCGATACCAATATCCTTGCATATATTAATGAAGGAGTAATGAGACAATCGCTACTGGGGATGTCTTTTCTTAGCAAATTTACCAGTGTCGAAATCCAAAACAACAATCTTTACCTTCGAATGTAAAACTATCACCAAACTAAGAGCTAGTTTTCTTTTTTGAGACTCCATACTCCTGTTTCTTGCGACCAGTATTTTGCGGGAATACCCGCATTGGTAAATTCTACCCATAATTCTCGAGCAGTCGACATTTCTTCAACGTCTTTAGCATCAAAGAGTAGCGCACACCGCTTATATTCAGCCACTTCTACTGCGGAAATAGATGCTCCGTTTACCGAAACAAGAAAATCTAAACGCGAACTGTCATGATCTTCAGTTCCTAATAAAATATTACATTTGTCGTCATTTTGTGAACCCAAGACAGCATGAGGTAGAAAGCTATCTGGTTGGGCAGCCCAAATCGCATTATCAAATGATTTCAGATTTATATCCTTTTTGCCCCTAATAAATATGCTCCAACCAGTCTCTACAGCTTTAGTAAGCAATAGTGGAAGAGCACTTTCTACTGTTTGCTTAGTGACATGGTAGAAATAGACTTCACTCAAATTAAGGTTCCTCAAAATTATTTTTTACCAGAGTATCCAAGGTCATTACACCCCAACCCGTGGCACCAGCCGGTGCATGTTCGGACTCAGATTTTGTTTGCGCAACACCTGCAATGTCTATGTGAACCCAAGGAATTTCAGGTTTAACAAATTTCTCTAAGAATGC
>NYSJ01000093.1 GCA_002682975.1 Paracoccaceae bacterium | reverse complement strand
TACCCACATTTTAAAAGCGTTATCGGTCGGTGCAAAATGTTGCTCTATTGGCAGATATTACTTGTATGCCTTAGCGGCGGCCGGTCAAGCAGGAGTAGAGCGCGCATTAAATCAGTTAGCTGTTGAAGTAGAACGCGATATGAAACTCATGGGCGCAACTAAAGTTGACCAGTTGAGCCGCTCAAATATAAGGTTTCGTTAAATTTTGGCTATACTACAGGTAATAATACCTAGTTAATCTTTCGCATCTTCAATTTTGTTTTTATGCCCACAATGGGGGCAAAATACATCTCTTTTTGGTTCATAATTATCGGAAGACGCAAAAGACCACCACAAGTTGCAAGAGTCGCATACAAAATGCCAAATAATCTCTTTACTTATTCTCAATGAATTCTCCTGTCTCTCGATATAATGAGTGTTATACAGAAAGATATTAATTCTGTGAATAAATCAATCATAAGGCTTTTTTCTGTTTGGATAGCAAGTAGTGCAAATCTCACATTTTATGCCGCGACATCCGCGAGCACTACAAAATTCACGCCCATAAAAAATAATTTGCAAATGGAGTTTATTCCACCGGTTTTCAGGAAATATTTGCTTTAAATCACGCTCAGTCTTTACAACATTATTATTTTTCTTAGTTAAGCCCCATCGCTGGGCAAGCCTATGTATATGAGTATCAACTGGAAAAGCTGGATAGCCAAATCCCTGGGACATGACAACTGATGCTGTCTTGTGACCAACCCCCGGTAATAGCTCTAAATCCGAATAAGTGCTTGGCACTTCTCCCGAGTAGTCATTAATTAAAATCAAGGAGAGCGCCTTTATTGCTTTTGATTTTTTTGGTGCAAGACCACACGTCCGAATTGCACCAAGTATGTCACTTTCTTTCAGAGCAGCCATATCTTTGGGATTATCAGCCATTGAAAATAAAGTTGGCGTGACCATATTCACTCTCTCGTCTGTACATTGAGCACTAAGTAAAACTGCCACTAAAAGTTGGAAATTATCGCCATGGTCCAGTGGAACAGGGGTCTTGGGATAAATTTCATCTAGACGTGCAGCAATATACTCTGCCCTTTCTTTTTTTCGCATCCTAAATCTCCAGATTTTAGAGCGGCTTATTATACTATTTTTTTGTTATGGCTTTGGTTTCTAGGTATTCATGAAACCCCAAAGGTCCAGCTTCTCGTCCATTTCCAGATTGATTATACCCACCAAATGGCACATCGTAGTCACCCGCATGCCCGTTCACATTGACGACACCAGCCCTTAAACGACGGCTAACTCTATCAATACGGTTATCATCCGTTGATTGTATATACGCAGCAAGACCGTATGGAGTATCGTTGGCAAGTTCTACAGCATGGTCCTCGTTTTCAAATGGGATAATAGATAGAACAGGGCCAAAAACCTCATTCTGCGCAATGGACATAGCGTTATCCACATCTGTAAACAAAGTCGGTCTAATGTAATAGCCTTTGTTGAAGCCCGTGGGCAGGCCCAATCCTCCAACAGCAAGATTAGCACCTTCATCTATGCCAGTTTTAATCAAATTTTGAATATTATCAAATTGTCTTTTGTTTACCACAGGCCCCATATGGGTTCCTTCGACCATGGGGTCATCTATTTTTACGGAAGCAACTTCTGCAGTAACTAAGTCTACGACTTTCTTATATACAGATTTCTCAACAAGAAGTCGTGAAGCAGCATCGCACGATTGGCCGTTATTTATAAAACACGCATCGACCGAAATTTTTGCTGCTGTCTCTAAGTTTGCATCTGAAAATAGTAAATTTGGAGACTTGCCACCCAACTCTAAGGTCACCCGCTTTATAGTATCAGCTGCGCCTTTAGTGATTGCTTTACCGGCTCTAGTTGATCCAGTAAATGAGATCATGTGAATGTCTGGATGATTTGTGATCGCTTGACCGACACCTTCCCCATCGCCATTAATCAGATTAAAAACTCCGGGAGGGCATCCTGCTTCATCAAGAACTTCTGCCAGCATGACAGAGCTTAGTGGAGAGTATTCACTTGGCTTAAGCACCATCGTACATCCCGCAGCCAATGCCGGTGCAACTTTGATCATTACTTGGTTCACAGGCCAGTTCCATGGTGTAATCATGCCAACAATTCCTACCGGCTCGTCCACCAAAGTTGAACCTCCTCGTAATGAGGGCCTCTCAAATGTATGACTTTTCAGAGCCTCTACAGCTGCCTCAATATGTCCTATACCAACCGGCATGTGAACTTCCCTAGAGAATGAAATTGTTGTTCCCATCTCGTATGGCATTATTTTAACAAATTCTTCCGCTCGAGATTCATAGACTGCAAGGATTCGCTCCAACAATGCTACTCGATCTTCAACCGTACTAAACTGCCAAGATTTAAAAGCTTCGCGAGCAGCATCAACTGCCATATTTACATCAGCTTCACTACCCATCGAAATTGACGCTATTATTTCCTCATTACCCGGATGAATTATATCGAATTTCTTTGCACGAACAGGATCACACCAAGCGCCATTTATATAAAATTTTTCATTATTTGACATGGATCACCCCTCATTTTTAACAAGATAAATAACATTGTCACACNGTTAGCAATAATTATTTATNCGCATNACAGACAAACTTATTCTAAAAATGGAACTTACTATTGAGANAATTNCCTTTTAGTCNANAACTTNGATGGTAATAATTTATTAAATNNTTGTTACTCATCAAAAAAAATATTCAAATTAAAAAAATAGATAGNCATTTACTGAAGTGTNCCAAGCACTAAATTTTGNTAAAATAGAAANNTAGTGCTNNNAAANTTAAATGAAAAAATATTTTNCNGCCTTAATCATGCTATCTNTGNCTTTGAGTTTNATACCTCCNTCAAAGTCGACGGCNGAGTCACATGCAATTGAAATATCTNTNNAAAACTGCATGCATGCAAAACTGTTTGCACTACACATAATCAAAAGAANAAATGAAAATATACCAATCACTTACTATGGNTCNTTTACTTTTGAGAGCCCAGCCGCGATGGAAATAATCCAAGANGCCTANAGGAACGAAAGATTGGTTACACCCTCCNATAAAGAGACCCTAGAAATAGATTTCTCTGAAAAATGGATGAATGA
The DNA here is from genome assembly GCA_002682975.1 of Paracoccaceae bacterium. The sequence goes on along the minus strand of NYSJ01000093.1, from coordinate 9,707 downwards.
NTGTTTTGAGTTTAGCTGNAGTGGTTTCTGGGCCAATTTAGAAATCGCTTTAGCCAAAATNAAAGATCAATGATCGTCAGACCACNTGCGTAAGACATCGGTCTTGAGAGGTAAAAAAATTCGATTAAATNTCGAACGTTTTCGAAAGNAGGTAAACTNAGCTGTTNTTACCAAGAATTTTTTCTCTATATATAGAATAGATCCCAGCAAANACTATTATACATGCTCCCATGAAAGTAACNCCGTCCGGCCACTCACCAAANAACAGAATTCCAANTCCGATTGCGCCNATNAGTGAAGTGTANCTAAAAGGNGAAACGAAACTAATATCACCCGTTCTCATGGCTACAACACTAAGTAANGTGGCAACGGTNACAGATNCCGCTGCTGTTATAATCANTAACCATGAAGCTAAATCNACTTCAGNCCAATCCCGCCCAATAAGCATCAAAGCNGCAAAAATAGTACTTCCAAGAGCNGTAGAAAAAGCTACNGTNACAGTAGGAATGTTACTATCNAGCTTNCGGGTNGATATTTCTCTTANTGTTAATAAAAGCACCGCAGCCAGAGCTANCAGTGAATAAGAGNTAAAACCAACAAGTCCCGGTCGTACAATTATTAANACNCCCGTAAAACCAATGANAATTGCACTCCATCGGCGCCAACCAACNTTTTCACCTAAAAAAATTGCAGCCGCCATAGTTATAGCNAACGGCAAAGACTGTAGAATTGCAGTAACATTAGCTAGTGGCATGTATTTGAGTGCTGTTAGAAAAGTAACTGTAGTTCCAATTTCNGCTANNATCCGAATACNCATGAGCCGTTTGTTTTTTGTGGAGTATTTTTGCAGAAAGTTCTTGGTCATAAGNGCCAAAATTAATAGTGGNGGCANNCTCACAAGACCTCTCAAAAAAATAGCTTGGAAAAAGTCAATATCCGCAAANAGTAACTTCATAATAGCATCGTTNAGAACATAAGCCATAACACAGCANGTCATNAGGCNNGCACCACGGAAGTTATTATTCAGCCGCATCGACACTCTAAGTCACCTCTAATTNAAACNNATGATCAGATATACTTCACTCANATNCAGCCGAGTTTATTATTATCATGCAGCNTTAGCGCGTGATTTNCNTTTGTTCCGCCAACGGTTTTGTGAAGGAGGTTTTTTGCGAGATGATTTTCTCTGGCCGTTTTTAACANCAGANTTGGCNTTCTTTATNCCCAATAACTCATCAATTTCTTCCAATTTACCNTTATCTGCATTAGTTGCCAGGCTCAGNGCCAACCCTTTNGCACCATTACGNCCAGTTCGGCCAATTCGNTGGATATAATCTTCAGTTTGCCTTGGTANGTCAAAGTTTATTACTTGGTANATGTGNGGNATGTCTATACCACGNGCTGCAACATCTGTCGCNACNAGCACTCTAAATTTGTTGTTGCGAAGTCCAGAAATTACACGCTCTCTCTTATTTTGACGAAGATCACCATGAATTGCACTTGCTGAAATGCCTGCGACATTCAAACGCTTTGCCAATTTCTCTGTCGCAAATTTACTATTCATAAACACAATTGCACTTTCTTCATGCTGAGTTAGCGCTTGCACAAGTGTATCGAACTTACCCTCTTTGCTTACAAATTGTGTTGACTGCTCGATATTTTGGCCAGCACTATTAGCCCGTCCAATTTCAATTAGAGTCGGGTTGTTTAGATATTTTGCCGAGGCATTTTGAATACCCTTCGGGAGTGTTGCCGAAAATAACAGGGTTTGCCGCTCTTCAGCTACGTGATCAAAAATCTTCGAGATTGGAGCAGAAAAGCCCATATCTAGCATTCGATCAGTTTCATCTAAAACCACATAATTGAAAGTAGACAAATCAAGGGTCTTCCTCTCCAAATGATCAATGATCCGACCAGGTGTTCCAACTATAATTCGTGGGTTTTTTGACAGCATTTGGATCTGACGATCCATAGATGCCCCACCAATCAATACAACTGATCGAATTTTCGATTTCGAACTCAAGAGCATGCGAATTTGTGCGTCAACTTGCATGGCTAGTTCACGGGTTGGCGTAACTATAAGCCCACAATATTCTACACTATTCATAACTTTGGTAAGTAAAGGAATTGTAAAAGCAGCCGTTTTGCCAGTTCCAGTTTGAGCAGAGCCAAGAATATCCTTNCCATCTAACGCAACAGGTATTGCTTGNTCTTGAATTGGAGTAGGTGTTGTAAACTCAAGGGCTTCTAATTTATGCTGAATAGCTTCAGGCAAGGGAAAATCATTAAAGTGCGTCATTGCTCGCTCCCAATATAGAGACTAATTGTCAGAAAACTCATTTATCACCTTTTATTTAGTGCGTTTATCAGCAGCACACATATTTTTTAATACGTATGGCGAAACTCACAACAAAGGTAACGGTAGAATTAAAATTCTTGCCATAAAAAATGACATTTGGATAGAGCATCGTAAAGCTAGAAGCCGTCTAGACTGTTACTAAGAATAAGACAAGGATAATTATTTACCTACATAGAAAAGTGAATAGGTAAAAAAGATCTACTTTCAACAATCAGCTTACACTTCCTTCAGTAATAAAAATCAAAGGCGAAGCATTTTCTACAGGGTTGGATAGAAGACCAGCAAGTCCCGCCGCACCAGAGGGAGAAGTCTTTAGCCCAATAGAGTCTGAAAGGTGTACTGCGTCTAACGCTTGCTCTTCTGTTATGATTGAAAACTCATCCGCTGCCTCGGAAAGAATATCAAAGGCCAATAGTGAGGGAGTCTTACAATCTAGTCTACCCATGTCTGAGACTGGGCCATCAACGGTTAAAATGCTTCCATGTTTTACACTTCGCTCAAGGCAAGGCGCTGCATCTGGTTCGACGACAATAATTTTCGGTTGAACTTTCCAACTTTTACGTATCTCAAAAGCTACTGCAGCGGCGAAACCTCCAACGCCTGCTTGCAAATAAACGTGAGTTGGCCACTCGTTCAACTTATCAAAGTCTTCACACAACTCCCTTGCCATAATTGTGTAGCCTTCCATTACTAACCGAGGCGGATCAATATAACCTGGCCACGATCCATCAGCTAAGTGAATTGCTTCATTATTTTGTGCATCTTCAATGGCGATCTCAATACTTTCCTCATAATTAGCTCCTGACCTTACAACCTGAGCATTTTTATCTCGAAGCCTCTTCGCAAAGTCTTCAGGAACAGTAGCCGATAAATGTATACGCGCTTTCGCACCAAATATCTGAGCTCCTGCGGCAACTGCCAAACCATGATTTCCAGCGCTCGCACAAACAAAAGTTAATCTTGAGGCGCAGGCCTTAAACTCATCCATCAAAAAACTATCAGTTGCTAATGGCAAACCTTGTTTTTCAGCAATGATGCTACCTACTGCATAAACGCCACCAAGAGCTTTGAAAGCTCCTAATCCCATTCTCTGAGTTTCATCTTTGATCCAGATAGAATTACCTTTTATCGAATTCTTTTTTAGGGGTGACGGTTGATATTTTGGACATGCAGACAGAAGCAAAGCAGGCTTTCCAGAGTCTAATATTACATTGCTTGTAGTCATAGGCCGATCACTTAATTTACGTAAAATAACAATTTTCTAGAAAGCTACTGCTACATCAACTACTATCAAAAATCCAGTAACACTTTTTTTTCTCAACTTAAGTAATGCTGATCCAATATTTCAAGTAACTCCTCCATACTATCGAGAAGATGAGTAACATTAAGATCTTCGTATGGCTTATGACAATAGCCACCGCGAACAATAACCGAGACAGAATTAGCGGCGATACCTGTTGCAGCGTCAACTTCGGAGTCACCAATCATCATAGTCGTTTCCATAGGGCTATTTATGACCCCAGCAGCAATTTGTAACATCGATGGATCAGGTTTTTTAACAAGATCAGGACGGCTCCCCACAATAGCATTAAAATAGCTATCTAGGCCAAGTGCTGAGACCACCATACGCGCTACTTTTTCGTCCTTATTAGTACAGATAGACATTGGAATCGCACGTTTTTTCAAACCCTCTAGACAATGTTTAACTCCATGCATAAGTGATGACTTTTCACAGTAATACTTACGGGAATAGGAAAGCATTGAAGTTATCACATCATCTGCAAGATCTTCCGACGCACCAACATGAAGAAGGGCCCTACAAACCAATACAGGAATGCCATTACCGATCATTCCTTTTACAGATTCTAAAGGAACCCGTCTTAGTCCGATATCATCAAGCGATTTGTTTAAAGCTAAAGCTATATCTGGTGCGGTATCTGCCAGTGTTCCATCCAAATCAAAAACACACCCTGTAATTTTATTTGCCATAATTCTTTGCTTAGCTATAGTTTAAATTCCACTTAAAGTTATCGAATTTTACTGTAACCTCAAGACACTCTGCAAACCGTGTTGTAATTTTCTAAAAAAATCATTGCACTTGCGAAGTTGATTTATATCGATCCCTTCATCAGGCTGATGACCGTCGCAATCCATTGAACCAGGACCAATGACTGCTCTTATCACACGGCTATTGGTAAATTAACAAGTCATAGTTCTCTCTCTCAGCGCTACAAAAGTAACGAGTATCTCACCTAACTACTTCCCTTTGAGCTACCTCACAAAATGCTCGAATGAGACGTGAGTTTTCACGCTCTCTCAAGAAAGCTAAAAAGTACTGCGTACTAATTAGTGCATCCTTGATAGGAATAGCTCGCAAGTTTGGATGAGGTACAAACTCAAAATCAGCAACGAATCCAATGCCTAATCCTTGCTCAACTGCTTTCCAAATGCCTTCCCGGCTTCCGATCTCCAACACAAGATCAATCTCAACATCATTATCTTTCAAAGCCTTCTCCATTGCGGTTCTAGTTGTGGAACCAATCTCGCGCTGAACTACTCTTTGTTTCTGCAAATCTTTAATCGAAATACTATCTCTTTCAAAAAAAGGATGCTGCGCATTCGCAAAAACTACAACTTCGTGAGTACTATAGGGCAGTGTAAGTACGCGTTTATCTGGATGTACTTCTGCAATCAGGCCAACGTCCGCTTCGTAAGATAACAGCCGATCAAAACTACGCGACGAATTTCCAAATTCAACGATAATATCGATTTTGGGGTAAGAAGCCTTAAATGCGACAATTATATCAGTCGCGTGAAATGGCCCGACGGCTGCGATTCGCAGCACGCCAGTTTGAAGTCCTTTGAAAGATCCTAATAAATCTTCAGCTTCTGCTTCATTTTGCGTCAGGCGCATTGTCGTCCGAAACAGTTCCCGACCCGCTGGCGTTAAGTGAACATCTCGTCCGATGCGGCTGAACAGTTCCACATCGTAGCGTGTTTCCAGAGCTTTAACTTGCGTCGTTAGCGTTGGCTGACTGATATTCATAGCCCGTGCAGCGGCAGAAAACCCACCATGAAGCGCTACAGCATGAAATGAACGGAGGGAAGTATAAAGCATAGGCTCAGTCTATAGGAAAGATATAAATAATCAATTTGATATATACTAATTTATCAGTCATCTTTTTTTAAACTTTGAAGAATAGAATAAAATGTGGTCCTATAAAAACCCAGTTAAAATCCTCTTTGGAAACGATCAGATAGCCTGTCTTGGGTCGATAATTAATGGTCGAAAGTACGCTCTGGTGACGTATCCTGATACTTTTTTTGAGACTTTAATCAGTGATATAATTAAGGAGGTCGGCGAACCTATTATTATGGTTCGGGACGTTGCTCCAAACCCTGATCGTAAATTGCTTTCTAGTCAATCGCAACGTTTCTATGATTTAAAGGAACTTCCAGAAGTAATAATAGCACTTGGTGGGGGGTCAGTAATTGATTCTGCCAAAGTTTTTTCTGCAGCAGCTGGAAATTTTGAAAAAGTAGAGCGTTATCTGACNGANGGTGAAGCCAAATTAACATTATCAGCCATTCCAATANTAGCTATACCAACAACAGCCGGTACCGGAAGTGAAGTAACATCTTTCGCGACTATTTGGGATGAAGAACATGGACGNAAATTTTCCCTAGCACACGANAANCTGTATCCTGAAATTGCTGTTGTTGACCCCGTTCTNATGTTGGGAAAGCCTCATGACTTGACCCTTGCAACTGGACTTGATGCTCTTTCTCACGCAGTTGAAAGTATCTGGAATGTAAATGCAAATCCCGTTTCAGCACGNCATGCTGTTGCTGCAGCAAAAAGTATANTNGCTAATNTGCCAAAGCTTNTNAAAAATTTGGATAANCTTGAACTCCGNCATAAAATTGCGGAAGCTTCACTAAATGCTGGTCTCGCATTTTCAAACACTAAAACTGCGATTGCTCATAATATTTCTTATCCAATTACTTTNGGTTGGGGAGTNCAGCATGGNATTGCTTGCTCGTTNACATTGCCNANAATTTTANGNTCATTGATTGGACTAGGCGGGTTTCGTGAAACTGCGCTAAAACAGATNTTTNGTNACNACCTTGAAACAGGNGCTGAAAATTTAAAACAATTTNTAGCATCTGTNGNAGTGGGTCACAGNTTNANTGACCAAGGAGTGTCNNANACTGATTGCAAAAAAATTATTGATGATGCGTTTNTTGGAGAGCGCGGTAAGAATTTCATTGGCTCAAAAGAGAGCTTTTGGGAGGCAGCCAANCAAATGGGTAGTCTCTAGAGATAAACTCAANAANAAAACGGCTGNGAATTTGTTACGTNTATTAACTTTTAATTATGGAGGAAAATATGAATATCTGGAATAAAACAAGTAGGATGGCCGCNGGAGCGTTGGCGGCATCAATCGCGTTTACAGGATTTTTGCAAGCCCAGGAGTGTAAGAACCCAGAGGTTATACGCTTTTCAATGATCCCAACAGAGGAAACAACCCAAGAGCTAGCTCTTTACCAGCCNCTCGTGAATTTAATAAAAGAAGCAACAGGTAAGAATGTTGAATTTTTTCTACCTACTTCCTATGCATCAGTAGTAGAGGCGATGTTAGGTGGTTTTGTAGACTTAGGAATGCATGGGCCATATTCTTATGTGATTGCGCAAGAAAAAGATCCCGAACTTCGCGTNATAGCGACTTANGCAAAGCACAAAGGCCAGTTCCAGGAAGAAGGTCCTGGATATAAGGCNGTNTTGGTCGCTCGCGCCGATTCCGGCTANAAATCGGTAGATGATCTGAAGGGAACGGTTATNGGTCTTACAGACCCAGCTAGCACCTCTGGAAATCTTTTGCCCCGCGTNTCGTTTACTAAAGTAATTGGAGCAGAACTGGAAGATTACTTTTCTCGAGTGGTTTACACTGGTGGACACGANTTATCNGGCGTTGCNGTAATNGAGGGTCAAGTTGATGCTGCTTTTGTTGCCACACACCGTCTAGATAATGTGCTTGATCGCGGTATAGCAGAAATGGATGATTACGTAGTGTTATGGTCATCGCCTGTAATCCCACAGGACCCGTTCGTAGTAAACGGACGCATGTGTTCTGAAATCATTGATCAGATACAGGGAGCATTTTTAGCGCTTGCCGATAATGAAGAGGGCAGACAATATCTCAAGAACGTCAACGCAAGTAAGTTTGTCGCAATGGACGACTCTGATTATGATATCATCCGCGATCTAAAAGCGGCAAAAGACGCTAAGAAAAACTAAAAATATTTTATAATCTCTGCCTTGTCGTTGTAGTACTTACGGCAAGGCACATCGGAGAATTTATTAATGTCAGTCTTGTCCGTGAGAAACCTTACAGTGAGGTACACTGCCAAAGGGCCAGAGATACTAAAAGGAATTGATTTTGACGTCGAAAGTGATGATTTTCTAGCCATCATTGGCCCAAGCGGCGCTGGCAAGTCTACTCTCATTCGTTGCATAAATAGATTGGTTGAACCAACAGGTGGGAATATTACGCTTTTAGATCAAGAGGTTTGCTCACTAAATACTCGTCAGTTACGTAAATTGCGACGTAATGTTGGAATGATTTTTCAAGAGTTTAACCTTATCAACCGAATGTCAGTAATGGACAATGTCCTTTCGGGGAGGCTTGGATATACAAGCAATATTCGTAGTCTTTTCCGCCACTTTCATAAAGAAGACATAACGCGAGCACTAGACTACCTTGATCGGGTCGGACTTGGGGATCAAATAAATAAACGTGCAGACGAGCTTTCAGGGGGACAACGTCAGAGGGTTGGTATAGCGAGGGCGTTGATGCAGCAGCCAAAGCTTTTATTACTAGACGAGCCTACCTCAGCTCTTGATCCTAAAATTTCTAGAGAAGTCATGGCCCTGATCTTAAGCTTAGCAAAAGAGCTTGGCGTGCCAACTCTTTGTAATATTCACGACGTTCAATTGGCTAAAGAGTTTTGTAACCGGATTATTGGCTTACAGGACGGGTATAAAAAGTTTGATGGAGGCACAAGCACTCTTAGCGATAATGATCTGAATGATATCTACGCAATGGAGGTCCTGTAGCTCGTGTCGATCTCAGAGAACTATTCGAATGGCTTGGCCCATCAAATTGAACTACGCCGCCACCGGCAGTTGAAATTGGCCATTATCTGGGGCGGAGTTCTTTTATTTTCTGCCTGGTGTCTAAATGGTACGATTATAGACGACACCGATTGGTCGCGCATTGGGGGACGTAATGGTGTTTTCGCATCAATATCTCGCTACCTAACAATTGATTTGAGCCTATTTTCAGAATTAATAGTACCAACAATAGAGACTTTCATGATGGCTACTGTGGGTACTGTTCTTGGGTGTTTTTTTTCATTGCCAGTGGCATGGTTGGGAGCGGCCAANGTNACCCCTAGTAAAACAATTTTNTACCCNTTAGGNCGTTTNTTNATGGTTATAAGCCGCAGCGTCCATGAAATCGTCTGGGCACTTATTTTTGTTAGTGCNGTAGGTCTAGGCGCATTACCAGGCGTTTTAGCGATTGCCATGAGATCAGTAGGCTTCATCTCAAAAATAACGGCNGAAGCTATAGAAAACATAGACNCAAAACCNGTGGANGCCATTCGAGCNACCGGTGGTAGTGANTTCCAGGTTTTATATTATGGAATTTTGCCTCAAATATATCCAGTAGTTTTAGCGACAGTTATTTTTGAATGGGATATAAATATCCGTCGCTCCGCTGTAATGGGGCTTGTCGGAGCTGGAGGGCTTGGACTTCTATTTTTCCGCCAAATGAATAGCTTTAACTATGGCGGTGTTAGCATGGTCATCTTAGCAATTCTTCTATTAATAATATTGGGTGAAATCATTTCTCATTACCTGCGAAAAGCAGTGATCTAAGAGAACCAAAATGACTGAGCAAAAAAATATGCCTATGCAAAAACACAAGCTTACCTGGAGCCGTTACAGTTTTCCTGAATCATTGTGGAGTTTTGGCACTGTATTGGCGATACTAGTATTTCTCTGTTACTCTCTCCATTTTCTCAACATTGATGTACTTGTCATGCTGACAGCGTTGGGCAAACTTGGAGGTGTAATCGCTGACCGCTTCTACCCACCAGAAATATCATATGTTACCAACCCTGGTTATCTATCGTCCATACTGGATACTCTTCAAATGTCATTTCTAGGTGGTATTTTAGGTGTAATTTTGGCGATCCCGTTGGCCTGGTTTTCAGCTTGGAATGTTACCCCCCACCGTATGATTTTCTTTCCGTTTGGTCGTCTTTGTGTGATTTCAAGCCG